>NZ_LT985980.1:567379-568966 GCF_900291985.1 Lysinibacillus timonensis
AAGAGCTCCCCATCACAGCTCAACGTTACAGGAAGCGGATTTGCCTACTTCCACGCCTTACTGCTTGGGCGCGTTCAACCAACGACGCGCTTTCCCTATCCTACTGCGTCCCCCCATTACTCAAACGGCGGGGAGGTGGTACAGGAATATCAACCTGTTGTCCATCGTCTACGCCTATCGGCCTCGACTTAGGTCCCGACTAACCCTGAGCGGACGAGCCTTCCTCAGGAAACCTTAGTCATACGGTGGATGGGATTCTCACCCATCTTTCGCTACTCATACCGGCATTCTCACTTCTAAGCGCTCCACCAGTCCTTCCGGTCTGACTTCAACGCACTTAGAACGCTCTCCTACCACGGACATCAAAGATGTCCATCCACAGCTTCGGTGAATCGTTTAGCCCCGATACATTTTCGGCGCAGCGTCACTCGACCAGTGAGCTATTACGCACTCTTTAAATGATGGCTGCTTCTAAGCCAACATCCTGGTTGTCTAAGCAACGCCACATCCTTTTCCACTTAACGATTACTTTGGGACCTTAGCTGGTGGTCTGGGCTGTTTCCCTTTTGACTACGGATCTTATCACTCGCAGTCTGACTCCCGTGTATAAATATCTGGCATTCGGAGTTTGTCTGAATTCGGTAAAGCGAGATGCCCCCCTAGTCCAAACAGTGCTCTACCTCCAGTATTCTCTATCACGAGGCTAGCCCTAAAGCTATTTCGGAGAGAACCAGCTATCTCCAAGTTCGATTGGAATTTCTCCGCTACCCACACCTCATCCCCGCACTTTTCAACGTGCGTGGGTTCGGGCCTCCAGTAAGTGTTACCTCACCTTCACCCTGGACATGGGTAGATCACCTGGTTTCGGGTCTACGACCACGTACTCATTCGCCCTATTCAGACTCGCTTTCGCTGCGGCTCCGTCTTCTCAACTTAACCTTGCACGTAATCGTAACTCGCCGGTTCATTCTACAAAAGGCACGCTATCACCCATTAACGGGCTCTAACTACTTGTAGGCACACGGTTTCAGGTTCTCTTTCACTCCCCTCCCGGGGTGCTTTTCACCTTTCCCTCACGGTACTGGTTCACTATCGGTCACTAGGTAGTATTTAGCCTTGGGAGATGGTCCTCCCGGATTCCGACGGAATTTCACGTGTTCCGCCGTACTCAGGATACACTCCGGAGAGAATGAACTTTTGACTACAGGGCTGTTACCTCTTATAGCGGACCTTTCCATGTCGCTTCGTCTAATTCATTCTTTTGTAACTCCAAAGGAGTGTCCTACAACCCCAAGAGGCAAGCCTCTTGGTTTGGGCTCTTCCCGTTTCGCTCGCCGCTACTCAGGGAATCGAATTTTCTTTCTCTTCCTCCAGGTACTTAGATGTTTCAGTTCCCTGGGTCTGTCTTCAACACGCTATGAATTCACGTGAAGATACTATGCCATTACGCATAGTGGGTTCCCCCATTCGGAAATCCCCGGATCAAAGCTTACTTACAGCTCCCCGAGGCATATCGGTGTTAGTGCCGTCCTTCATCGACTCCTAGTGCCAAGGCATTCACCGTGCGCCCTTAATAACTTAACCTAA
>NZ_LT985980.1:568977-569633 GCF_900291985.1 Lysinibacillus timonensis
CCCCCATTCGGAAATCCCCGGATCAAAGCTTACTTACAGCTCCCCGAGGCATATCGGTGTTAGTGCCGTCCTTCATCGACTCCTAGTGCCAAGGCATTCACCGTGCGCCCTTAATAACTTAACCTAAAAGTTATTACTTCTCATAAAGAGAAGATTTAGACTTACAATAAAATTCTTGAACTAAAAATATGTTTCAATGTCGTTTTATCCAGTTTTCAAAGAACAATCTAATAGAAGTATTCAGATGTCTAGCTCCGAACGCTAACTCGTACGCCTACTTCGCCATCTCACTACGAATGCAAGCATTCTTGTTCGATGCCTCCAGTAGTCTATCGAGTTAAACGAGCGTTCTACGCTTTTCATTGAACCTTCAAAACTGAACACAAAACGTTAATGTATAAGCCTACGGCTTATTTCCGTTAAAATTCCTTAGAAAGGAGGTGATCCAGCCGCACCTTCCGATACGGCTACCTTGTTACGACTTCACCCCAATCATCTGTCCCACCTTCGGCGGCTGGCTCGCGTATGCGTTACCTCACCGACTTCGGGTGTTACAAACTCTCGTGGTGTGACGGGCGGTGTGTACAAGGCCCGGGAACGTATTCACCGCGGCATGCTGATCCGCGATTACTAGCGATTCCGGCTTCATGTAGGCG
>NZ_LT985980.1:570918-575918 GCF_900291985.1 Lysinibacillus timonensis
GTATCATTCGGTATTAGCCCCGGTTTCCCGGAGTTATCCCCAACTATAGGGCAGGTTGCCCACGTGTTACTCACCCGTCCGCCGCTAACATCTGGGAGCAAGCTCCCATCAGTCCGCTCGACTTGCATGTATTAGGCACGCCGCCAGCGTTCGTCCTGAGCCAGGATCAAACTCTCCATAAATGTAGAATTTGAGTTAAGCTCAAATTTTTGCTGGCATCAATTGATGTCCAATATTGTGTTTCTATTATAGAAACGTTTAATTCATTAACGTTTTGTTGTTCAGTTTTCAAGGTTCATATCCCGTCACTCAAGACAGGAATATTATTATATCAGCTACATTCAATAAAGTCAATATATTTTTAATTCTATAAAAATAACTCTATCAAGTGGTAGGTAATTTATTATATCAAAATAATTAACTGGAGTCAACAACCTTTTTAAACATTCATTTATTCAACTGTTTTATATGTTGTTTAATTGCTTTTATTATATCAATATAATTTATGAATTGCAATACTGCTAAACATCTTAATTTATAACCAATTGTCATTACCGAATAATTAAATGGTATTAATTTAAATTACTATTAACGACAGCTATATAATAGTATCAGATACAAGATGATAAATCAACAAATAAATACTATATTTATTGATTTAATATCAAAAAAATATCGTTCCGTGAATATATCATTTATCTCACACTTATTATAAATATTAAAAACAATATTTAATTATTTAGTAAGTTGATTTTATACATACTTCACCATTCTTAAAATATAACAATATATTAATAAACTCACATTCTAGTAATAGTTGAAGTTTTATTCATAGATGTATAACGAATAACAAAAATTGCATCATTACAAAACAGGTCCATCAGACTATTACTTACCAGTGAGTTGCTTTTTATATAGCTCATCTAAATCTATTAAAATAATAGTTGAAAATTGAATTGCATCTTAGAGATATTAACATGGCTAAATAAAAAATCACAGACAACAAGCCTGTGAGAAGTAAGAAATAAAATTGATAAGTTAGTAGCTTTTTTTATATGAAGATTGTTTATCTTATTTTAAGAAACTTTCTCCGTTAATAATGAATAAGCATAACCGTTTTATTAAACCGTCATTTTATTACTTTTGATAATGTTAATCCATCTCCAATTGGTATTAGAATAGATTCTAATTGAGGGTGATTCGCAACAACTTCATTAAATTTTTTCATTTTCTCTGTATAATGTTTAGGTTCAGTACTCGGATCAATAACCGACTCATCAGCTAATACATTATCAGCAACTATTAGTGAACCAGGATTAGCTAGTTGAATACACTTTTCAAGATAAATTTCATAGTTTTCTTTTTCTGCATCAAAAAAGAAAAAATCAAAATGTTTTTTCTCACGAATTAATTTTTCCAAATTATCTAATACAGGGCCCGACATATACGTTATTTGTTCTCCAAAACCAGCATTTGTCACATTTTGATAAGCTAAATTTGCGTAACTTTCCTCTGTTTCTAGAGAAGTTAATTTCCCTTCTTTTACTAGTCCTCTGGCAATACAAATTCCACTATACCCACCAAGTGAACCAATTTCCAATGCTTTTTTCGTACCATTAATTGATACTAACATTGTTAACAATTTTCCTTCTGATGGCGATACAGACAAAGGTTGCATTCCGTAATTTTTAATTGATAACAGCACATTCTCTAAAATTTCATCTTGTGGTTGAAAAACTGCATCAATATAATTGTTGATTAATTTCATTTTCATTTCCAAAATACTCCTTTAACTGGTAATGACTCTAGGAATTCCCTCTTACTAGGGTATTTAATTACCATCTATTTGTCAAAGGTTATAATTTAACAAACTCTAAATAATTTAAAATAGAATATCCCCCGTAAACTATTATGCTAAAACAGTTAACTTCCTTAATCATACCTATTAATAAAAATAAAAGAGTCCGAAATTTTTTTCGAACTCTCATCACGAACAATTTATTCAGCTGGATTATTTTCTACTTGTTGATTACTTACATTGTTGCTGATACGTTGAAAGCCTGTTTTAATGGCATTTAAAAATTCATTTGAAGCGTATTGTGCAATCGTTGCGTGTGGATTTAACCCCTCAAATGAGTGATAGGCTCCAGGATATAAATGAAATTCTACATCAATACCAGCCTGAGCTAATTTTGTTACATACGTAATTGTTTCATCTCTAAATGGATCTAATTGGCCAATAAATGTATATGTCGTTGGAAGGTTAGAGTAATCTGTTGCTCTTGCTGGAGCAGCGTATGGTGGAATTTGGTCAGTTCCATGTAACTCGCCTAAATATAATCTCCAACCAGCATCATTTAATTGTTGATTCCATATCATACCTTCCGTAATTTCATTCGCAGAAGGTGTATTGTTAGAATCGTCTATCATTGGATATAACGGAAATTGCATATGAACTTTTGGGAACTGACGATCTCTCGCAAGCAACGTTAACGCAGCCGTTAAACCTCCACCGGCGCTTAAACCACCTACTCCAATTTTATTAGTATCGATTGATAATTCATCCGCATTATTTACTAACCAGCATAATGCACTGTAGCAATCTTCAATTGGTGCAGGATATGGATATTCCGGGGCTAAACGATAGTCGACAGATACGACAACACAATTTGCATGATTTACAATATTAACACAAAGTGCATCATCTGATTCAGCGGTACCAAGTACATAACCACCACCATGAATCCACAAAAAGCCTGGCAATTTTTCAACTATTTCTTTATTCGGTTTATACACACGTACTTCAATTTCTTCGTTATCATAGCTCTTGATTGTCGCAATTTCGATTGAAACATCTGTTTGTTCTACAGGTTGGTTCCCAGCTTTTAACGCTTCTCTTACTTGAGGGATTATTTCCGGTTCCAAACTTAAACCCGGGAAGTTGTCCAAAGTCTCAACCAATTCAAGATTAACACGACTACGTACCATTTACTCTTTCCCCTTCCATATAGAAAAATAGATATAACTATGTGAGTCTAAATCATAATTATATTTACTAAACTATATGTTCTAGCCTCTTCGTAAATGATTATAGTAGAACGATATGACAAATCATGAAGGCAACCGTATTTTAATAGAAAATAATTTTAAAACGCTCTATATTCTGTTAGACAAGTTATTTTTTTCTTATTTTTAGGATCAATTATATTAACAACGTTACGTAAAGTATCCTAAAGGTTCTAAAAATTTAATTAAACAAAAAATATTTGGGTTATAGATATGAATTAACTTTTATTTGTTTGAAAGAAAAAATACTTTGTTAAAACTTTGAAAAAAAAATTTAATAGCTGTTAAAAATTTGAAAAATACTAACAGACACCTATCCTATTGAAACAGAGCTACTCCAACAAACCATAATATTGGTATTAATAATGACGGTAACATATTTAATGATTTGCTATCTTTAATCCCAAGGATAGAAAGACCAGAACTCAAAATTAAAACTCCACCTACAATGGAGACCTCAACCATTAAAGCATCAGTTAAAAATGGAGCAATATATTGAGCACTTATGTATATGGTCGTTTGCCAGATAAACAATACCACTGCTGCAAATGCAATTCCAAAACCATATGTTGCTGCCAACGCCATAGAAGTTACTAAATCTAATGTAGCATTTGTAAACAAGTATGTATGGTTATTGTATAGCGCACTCTCCACAGGTCCTAAAATGGATAAGGTTCCAATACAGAACAATAAAATCGCAGTAGATAACCCCTTACTTAAATCGGATTTCGAAAACCGATTGACCATTAATTTAAACTTTGCATCAACATCAATAATTGTTCCAACTAATCCACCAATAGCCAAACTAACAATAAATAATACAGGATATGAACTACTTGGCATATTTTGTACTACAGCATTTACTCCGAGCGCAACAGCTGCAAAACCCATTGCAGTAAATAGTGCAGATTGGTATTCTTCCCTAATACCTTTTTTTAAAATACTACCAAGTGCACTACCCAATAATATGGCAATTGTATTTAAAATTGTCCCTATCAAAAAAATCACCTCAATGTTGTCAAAAGATATTTCCATAATAATACGTTTAAATGGAAATTCCATTCTATCTTACCTTCTATCCTAATCAACTTCAATGTTAGCTAAAATCATAAAGGTATTTCTCCATAAAATTTGAACAAACTAATTTCGAGGTGAAGAAATCATGTCAAAAAAAGAAAAAACAACATTTAAGAAAATGAAAACACCAAAGAAGAAAAACAACCGCGAAGAAATTTCACAAGAACAGAATTACGAACAGGCTTTAAAGAAAATTCAATACCAAGATAATAAAATAAACGATTAATCACCTTAGCACAAATATGATCCTATGATGATTCATATTTGTGCTTTTATTTTTATACTGAAGATTAATTTTACTTAATAATTATGACCTACATTTATGTAATCTTATTTTGATTTTATTTCTTTTTTCGAAAATTTATTTTATAGCATCAAAAAATATTCTCTCACTTATCTGTACTATAAATATGAATATATTCAATTCTACTTTCATACCCTCAATTGAGGAGATGATTTAATGAATAATATATTAGTAGACATTCAGGAAGCCTCTATACTACTTCTATTATTATGTACGTTCCTTTTTTATCTACATTTAAAAAAAGTAAAAATAGAACGTAAACTTTCTACTTTTGAATATTCAATGTACATCACTACACAAGTAGCGTATATCCTTTGGGCCGGTAGTTATCTCTTAATCATATTAAGTAGATAACATATACAAAATACCAACACCGATTGGATAAAACTCCTCTCAAATGTTATCCAATGTTTTTTTGTATTGCGTATTGCGTATTGTTTAATGTTAAACAATACATAAAAGATGATTGCATTTCCAGATTAACTAAAGATAGTAGCAAAATCCTAATAGTTACATTCCAATATCAAAACTTAATTTAATTTGAACCATTCCG
>NZ_LT985980.1:577383-578970 GCF_900291985.1 Lysinibacillus timonensis
AAGAGCTCCCCATCACAGCTCAACGTTACAGGAAGCGGATTTGCCTACTTCCACGCCTTACTGCTTGGGCGCGTTCAACCAACGACGCGCTTTCCCTATCCTACTGCGTCCCCCCATTACTCAAACGGCGGGGAGGTGGTACAGGAATATCAACCTGTTGTCCATCGTCTACGCCTATCGGCCTCGACTTAGGTCCCGACTAACCCTGAGCGGACGAGCCTTCCTCAGGAAACCTTAGTCATACGGTGGATGGGATTCTCACCCATCTTTCGCTACTCATACCGGCATTCTCACTTCTAAGCGCTCCACCAGTCCTTCCGGTCTGACTTCAACGCACTTAGAACGCTCTCCTACCACGGACATCAAAGATGTCCATCCACAGCTTCGGTGAATCGTTTAGCCCCGATACATTTTCGGCGCAGCGTCACTCGACCAGTGAGCTATTACGCACTCTTTAAATGATGGCTGCTTCTAAGCCAACATCCTGGTTGTCTAAGCAACGCCACATCCTTTTCCACTTAACGATTACTTTGGGACCTTAGCTGGTGGTCTGGGCTGTTTCCCTTTTGACTACGGATCTTATCACTCGCAGTCTGACTCCCGTGTATAAATATCTGGCATTCGGAGTTTGTCTGAATTCGGTAAAGCGAGATGCCCCCCTAGTCCAAACAGTGCTCTACCTCCAGTATTCTCTATCACGAGGCTAGCCCTAAAGCTATTTCGGAGAGAACCAGCTATCTCCAAGTTCGATTGGAATTTCTCCGCTACCCACACCTCATCCCCGCACTTTTCAACGTGCGTGGGTTCGGGCCTCCAGTAAGTGTTACCTCACCTTCACCCTGGACATGGGTAGATCACCTGGTTTCGGGTCTACGACCACGTACTCATTCGCCCTATTCAGACTCGCTTTCGCTGCGGCTCCGTCTTCTCAACTTAACCTTGCACGTAATCGTAACTCGCCGGTTCATTCTACAAAAGGCACGCTATCACCCATTAACGGGCTCTAACTACTTGTAGGCACACGGTTTCAGGTTCTCTTTCACTCCCCTCCCGGGGTGCTTTTCACCTTTCCCTCACGGTACTGGTTCACTATCGGTCACTAGGTAGTATTTAGCCTTGGGAGATGGTCCTCCCGGATTCCGACGGAATTTCACGTGTTCCGCCGTACTCAGGATACACTCCGGAGAGAATGAACTTTTGACTACAGGGCTGTTACCTCTTATAGCGGACCTTTCCATGTCGCTTCGTCTAATTCATTCTTTTGTAACTCCAAAGGAGTGTCCTACAACCCCAAGAGGCAAGCCTCTTGGTTTGGGCTCTTCCCGTTTCGCTCGCCGCTACTCAGGGAATCGAATTTTCTTTCTCTTCCTCCAGGTACTTAGATGTTTCAGTTCCCTGGGTCTGTCTTCAACACGCTATGAATTCACGTGAAGATACTATGCCATTACGCATAGTGGGTTCCCCCATTCGGAAATCCCCGGATCAAAGCTTACTTACAGCTCCCCGAGGCATATCGGTGTTAGTGCCGTCCTTCATCGACTCCTAGTGCCAAGGCATTCACCGTGCGCCCTTAATAACTTAACCTAA
>NZ_LT985980.1:578981-579637 GCF_900291985.1 Lysinibacillus timonensis
CCCCCATTCGGAAATCCCCGGATCAAAGCTTACTTACAGCTCCCCGAGGCATATCGGTGTTAGTGCCGTCCTTCATCGACTCCTAGTGCCAAGGCATTCACCGTGCGCCCTTAATAACTTAACCTAAAAGTTATTACTTCTCATAAAGAGAAGATTTAGACTTACAATAAAATTCTTGAACTAAAAATATGTTTCAATGTCGTTTTATCCAGTTTTCAAAGAACAATCTAATAGAAGTATTCAGATGTCTAGCTCCGAACGCTAACTCGTACGCCTACTTCGCCATCTCACTACGAATGCAAGCATTCTTGTTCGATGCCTCCAGTAGTCTATCGAGTTAAACGAGCGTTCTACGCTTTTCATTGAACCTTCAAAACTGAACACAAAACGTTAATGTATAAGCCTACGGCTTATTTCCGTTAAAATTCCTTAGAAAGGAGGTGATCCAGCCGCACCTTCCGATACGGCTACCTTGTTACGACTTCACCCCAATCATCTGTCCCACCTTCGGCGGCTGGCTCGCGTATGCGTTACCTCACCGACTTCGGGTGTTACAAACTCTCGTGGTGTGACGGGCGGTGTGTACAAGGCCCGGGAACGTATTCACCGCGGCATGCTGATCCGCGATTACTAGCGATTCCGGCTTCATGTAGGCG
>NZ_LT985980.1:1620991-1880991 GCF_900291985.1 Lysinibacillus timonensis
TTTGATTTTCAAATAGGTAATGCTTTGTAAATACGGGTAGTTCAGCTTCTTTTACAATAATTAATAGTACAGTATCAAATGTATCAGTAACATTTTCTGCATTCTCAACTTTTTTAACAATGATGACACCTAATGTTTCGGGTTGACTTGCACGTTCTTGGTAAATCGGACGCAAGATATGCTCCATTGGTAGTCCTCCTATTTTTAAACAGTAATTTACATTTCGACACCTTAAACGAGAATCCTTCTTAAAAGTTTGTATTACTACTTCATAATAAAATTCAATTTTCAAGGGGATCGGACATAAAGATTTTATGTACATAAGCACACTTAATTTATTAACGATTTGACGCGGTTATTGCATCCTTTAAAACTACTATAACAATCACTATAGTAGCAATTCCTAGGTTTCTTTTCGAATAGTTCTGTTCCACTTGAGCCACAAACATAGAACTTCTAATTTTAGATTATACGACGATAAAGCAAGGCGGCGTCACAAACATCCATGTTTAATAGAAACGTTCTCCTAGTTGTAATTATGAAAAATTACGTTTTGAGTTAAAATAATCCTCTTCTCCCTTTTTTACTAATAACATTTCACAGTATAATCCCGTCTTTGAGTTAATGCGGGATGATTCTTTCTATGATATAGTAGAAATTAGAATTGGGAGGCAAGTAATATGAAGAAATATAAGAATAAAATAAATAAAATTCGTTCCTTTGCTTTAGCACTCATCTTCATCGGATTTGTAATTATGTATGGTGCAATCTTCTTCCGTGAAAATCAATTATTAGTCATCATCTTTATGGTGCTAGGTTTATTATGTATTATTGGAAGCACAATCGTTTATGGTTGGATTGGACTACTTTCTACTAGAGCTGTACAAGTTGTTTGCCCGGGTTGTGGTAAACACACAAAAGTCCTTGGACGTGTTGATATCTGTATGTATTGTAACGAACCATTAACTTTAGACCCTTCTCTTGCAGGTAAAGAATTTGATCAAACTTATAATAGTAAAAAAAGTAATTAATTAAACTAATCCTCAAATTCTTGGGGATTAGTTTTTTATATTCTCTTCATTGATATTATCCACTATAGTAACTTCTACTTAAAAGTTACAAATTTATCCGACATCCTTGTCTAGATTACTCATCAATTTAAAAAACCTAGCAATTACTGCTAGGTTAGTTTGCTTTAAATTCTGCGTTATTAACACAATCTGGGCAAGTACCGTACACTTCAAGTCGGTGTGAATTAACTTGGAAGCCAGTAACATGCGATGCGAACTGCTCCACTTCATTTAGACCAGGATAATGAAAGTCAACGATTTTACCACAACATTGGCAAATCATATGATAATGATCGTTCGTTACAAAATCAAATCTACTTGCAGCATCCCCATATGTTAGTTCTTTTACTAAGCCTGCCTCACGGAATACACGTAAATTATTATATACCGTTGCAACACTCATATTAGGAAATTTACCTTCAAGTGATTTATATATTTCATCCGCTGTTGGGTGATTCATTGATCCTATCAAATATTCTAAAATAGCATGACGTTGAGGAGTAATTCTTACACCAGTTGTCTTTAACGTGTCTAGTGCATCTTTCAAATGCAATTCAGACATCGTCATGCACCTCTTTTCTAAAAAATTCTTATTTAATAATTGTTATAATTAGTGTACAGCCAATCCCTCATACATGTCAATAATTCCTTACTTTTTACAGATAATTTACTCTCATTTTCAATAAATATTCATTGTTTTATTAAAAATTCCATTATCATTTAATTAAACTAAACTAGTTTTTAATAACCACGTAATATGTCCATTTTGTTTTCCAGATTTCTTTCACCTTTAAGCCATTTTGTTAAACTAGGTTTGAAAATATTTAAGCTCCTCTCAACGTAACGTGATGAATGACTTGAGCAATGAGGCGAAATAGTAATATTGTCCATTTGCCAAAGCTTACTAGTATCTGGTAAAGGCTCTTCCTCGAATACATCTAGTACTACATGTTCAATTAATCTTTCTTCAAGCACTTTTAGTAATACATCTGTCGCCACCAAATCACCACGGCCAAAATTTAAGAAAATTGTTTCTTTAGGCATCTGTTTAAAATGTTCATACGAAAAAAGATGCTTTGTCTCAGAAGTACTAGGTAAAACAGAAATCACGATTTCCGCTCTCGGTAATAATTCAAAGAGACTATCAATTTTAAATGTCTCGTTCATAAATGGTGCTGTATTTCCACTTTTGTTGCATCCAATTGTATACACTTCAAAAGCTTGTAATAAGCGTCCTATTTCAGACCCAATTGCTCCTGGACCAACAATAATTGCCGTACTTCCATTTAACTCTGTGGGGTTTGCTTTTTTATTCCATTCTACTTGTTTCTGTTTTTCATAGATGTGAGGTAAAACTCGTTTTATTGCTAATATATGAGCTAAAATGGATTCTGTCATCGGCTTTTTATGTATACCTCGCACATTTGAAACTAGAATTCTTCTATCAGCAATTGCTTGGTGTGGCATTTTCTCAATTCCTGCTGAAACAACAAAAATCCATTTTAAATTCTGAGCAATTTGTATTCTGTATTCATTTAAGTCTTCCCCATACGTTACTAAAACTTCAGTATCTTTCAATTTTTCTTCATCTAGACGACTGTGGAAAACAAAATGCACATTCGGAAATTCTTTTAGTAAAGGTTCTTGTAGATCAGGTCTAGGTACAAATGTAAAATAGACCTTCATTTACTTCACCCCTTCTCGAACGCTTTCTAATACTTCTTCGATATGGTTTTTCACTTTTACTTTTCGCCATTCTTTTCTAACAATACCTTCTTCATCTATTAAAAATGTTGAACGTTCAATGCCCATATATTCGCGGCCATACATTTTTTTTAAAACCCAGACTCCATACTCTTCTGAAACTTGGTGGTCTTCATCAACTAGTAAGGAGAAAGGTAACCCATATTTCTCTATAAACTTCGAATGCTGTTTAGAAGTGTCACCACTTACCCCCAAAATTACAGCGTTTAACTCAGAAAATGATTCATGATGGTCTCTAAAATCGCAAGCTTCTGTTGTACAACCCGGTGTCATATCTTTAGGATAAAAATAAAGTACTACTTTTTTTCCACTAAAATCGCTTAAGGATATATATTCACCTTTTTCATTTAATAATGTAAATTCTGGTGCTTTTTCGTTTATCAATGAGCTCATATTGTATTCCTCCCCTTTTGTCAATCGTACATAAGAAAGCAAATCATTTCAATTTCTTTGCCACTTTTATGAAAATAAGGCTACAATGTTATAGATATCTCAATATTGGAGGATTTATTAATGAATCATACAAAGTCTGAAAAAATATATAACGAAGCATTAGAGCATATTGTAGGTGGTGTAAATAGTCCATCTCGTTCCTACAAAGCAGTTGGCGGTGGGGCACCTATAGTCATGGAAAGAGGTAATGGTGCATATTTCTATGATGTTGATGGAAATCGCTACATCGACTATCTTGCTGCTTATGGTCCTATTATTACAGGATTTGGACATCCACACATTGCTCAAGCTATTTCTCGTGCAGCTGAAACTGGCGTGCTCTTCGGTACACCGACAGAACACGAAGTTACTTTTGCTAAAATGCTCAAAGAAGCAATTCCCTCATTAGATAAAGTCCGTTTCACAAACTCTGGAACAGAAGCTGTCATGACAACAGTTCGGGTAGCCCGTGCCTACACAGGACGTACAAAAATCATTAAATTTGCAGGATGCTACCATGGACATTTTGACCAAGTACTAGTTGCTGCAGGATCAGGACCAGCTACATTAGGTTCTCCTGACTCAGCTGGCGTCCCAGTATCAGTAGCAACAGAAGTAATCACTGTACCATTTAATAACCAGGATGAATTCCAACTTGCAATGGAAAAATGGGGCGACGAGATAGCAGCTATCTTAATCGAGCCAATTGTTGGGAATTTCGGTATGGTTATGCCAAATCCAGGTTTCTTAGAATTTGTTCACGAACTAGCAAAAGAAAAAGGGGCTTTAACCATTCACGATGAAGTAATTACTGCATTCCGTTTCCATTACGGTGCTGCCCAAGACTTACTTGGATTAAAACCAGACTTAACTGCAATGGGTAAAATTATTGGTGGGGGGCTACCAATTGGAGCTTATGGTGGCCGTAAAGAGATTATGGAAACTGTTGCTCCACTCGGACCTGCTTATCAAGCGGGAACAATGGCTGGTAATCCAGCGTCAATTTTAGCTGGTATCGCATGTCTAGAAGTATTAAAGCAACCTGGTGTTTACGAAGAGATGGATCGCCTAGGTGCTATACTTGAAAAAGGACTATTGGAATCTGCACAAAAACATGACGTCACGATAACAATTAACCGAATTAAAGGTGCATTAACAGTTTACTTCACGAATGAAAAAGTCGAGAACTATGCCCAAGCAGAAAAATCAGATGGTGAAAAGTTTGGACGTTTCTTCAAATTGATGCTAGAAAAAGGCATTAACCTAGCACCATCTAAGTATGAGGCTTGGTTCTTAACAACTGAGCATAAAGAAGAAGATATTGTTGAAACAATTACAGCAGCAGATTACGCATTTTCTCAACTTGGTCAAAATAAATAAGGGTTTTTCCTATAAAGAAAGAGAGGGCTACACACTTAATGCAATTAGGTGCCCGCGTATTAAAAACAGGTTTTGCAATTGTATTATCCCTTTTTTTATCTGAATTACTGAGCCTACCATCACCTGCCTTTGCAGGGATCGCAGCAATTTTCGCTATACAGCCATCTATATATCGTTCTTATTTATCGATTATTGAACAAATTCAAGGAAACTTAATTGGAGCAGCAGTCGCTGTTATTTTCGGTCTCTTATTTGGCCATCAAGTTGTGGCAATCGGAATAGCAGCAATCATTGTAATTGGCATCATGCTAAAACTTAAGCTCGATACCTCAATGTCCCTTGCACTTGTTACTGTAGTTGCCATTATGGTCTACGAAGGAGATAACTTTTTAGAGTTCAGTATGATTCGATTTGCAACCGTAATGGTTGGTGTAGGTGCAGCATTTATTGTGAATATGATTTTCTTACCACCACGCTATGAAGTGAAATTATTTAAAGCCATCGACTCTTTACAGGATGATATTATTCGTTGGACTCGTCTAGCTGTTCGAAATGCGTCTGAACATAATTCAACAAAAACTGCTATTAATAAAATCCATAGTCGTTTTAATGATATTGAAAAACTATATGGCTTTTATCAGGAAGAACGTCATTATCGAAAAAAGAATCGATTCGTTCATACTCGAAAACTCGTTGTCTATCGTCAAATGATTACAACAACAAAGAAGAGCATGGAATTATTAACTCGGGTTTACAAACACGAAAATGCAATTGGGAATTTACCCATTACTTTTCGCACAATGTTCTTAGAAAGATTGGATTTTTTACTTACTTATCATGAACAATTATTACTAAAATTTACTGGAAAGTTAAAGCCCGAACATTCTAAATGGACAGTAAATGAAGATTATTTGAATCGCTCTGAAGTAATGAAGCAACTAATTGAACAAATTGCGATGGATGAAAGTCTACGCAAAGGAGAAGAAGATTTTTCCAGTTATCATTTATTCTATACTTTTTCACGAATACTTGATTACGAGGAAAATTTAGAGCATCTAGACACATTGATTGTTTCTTTCCGAAACTATCATAGTGAAGATAAAAATACTGATTTAGAAGAGGAATTTTACTAAACAATAAAAGGTTGAACTATCACTTATTCTGGATAGCTCAACCTTTTATGATTTCTAGGATTTTTTGATATACAATGTCTTTTTCGTATACTTTTGTCGGGCTCTTTCATTACTAATTTTTCATCTTAGGATCAAGCGCATCCCTTAAGCCATCACCCATTAAATTAAAACCAAGTACTGTTAACATGATGGCAATACCAGGGAAAATCATTGTCCAAGGAGCTGTCATTAAATGCACTCTTGCATCAGCAAGCATTTTTCCCCACTCCGGATTTGGAGCTTCTGCACCTAAACCTAAAAATCCTAAAGCTGCCGCTTCGATAATAGCAGTTGCAATTGCCAATGTTCCTTGTACAATAACAGGGGAAAACGAGTTCGGCAATATATGTCGCCACAATATACGGGAATCTTTCATACCAATTGCTTTTGCTGCAACAATGTACTCCTCTTCTTTTACACTTAACACACGCGATCGAATGAGGCGACCAAAGTTAGGTACGTTAATTATCGCAATCGCTATTAATGCATTTTGTAGTGATGGTCCTAGTACCGAAACAACTGCAATGGCCAAAAGGATACTTGGAAAAGCTAACATGATATCAAAAACTCTTGAAATGAGTGTATCAATCCAGCGCCCGTAATACCCAGCAACAATTCCTAAGAAACTCCCAACAATTATCGATAATACAACCGCAAAAAAGCCTACTGCTAAAGAAATTCTTGCACCGTGTACGATCCGCGAAAATATATCTCGTCCAAAGTCATCTGTACCGAACCAAAATTCACCAGAAGGCGGTAATAATCGTAAAGTAAAATCTTGATCGTTAATTCCTTGGGGTACAAAAAATGGACCAATTAAACCTAATAGAATAAAAAATAACACTATGAATGTACCTACAATTGCTGATTTGCTTTTAAGAAAAGTTAACCAGGCTTCTTCCCAAGGTCCCATAACTTTTTCAGGCTTTGATGTTAGTTCCATTGGTTTTGTCGTCATCGCATTTCTACCTCCTAGTTATATCGAATACGTGAGTCAACGACAGAGTAAAGTATATCGACTACAAGATTGATCATTACGAACATAAATGCGACAACTAATATTCCTGATTGAATGACAGTATAATCTCGGAACCCAATTGCCTCGTAAATATACCGTCCAATTCCCGGCCAACTAAAAATCGTTTCTGTGAGGATAGCTCCACCTAATAATAGACCAGTCTGTAAACCAATTACTGTTAAAATTGGGATTAGCGCATTTTTTAAGGCATGTTTATAGATGACAACTACCATCTTTTGACCCTTTGCCCTTGCAGTACGAATATAATCTGAACGCATCACCTCTAACATAGAAGAACGAGTCATTCTAGCAATAATAGCCATCGGTATCGTAGCCAATGCTATTCCAGGTAGTGTTAAGTACTTAAGCGTTGCTAAAAACTGATCAAATCTACCTTGTAGCAACGTATCAATTAAATAGAAATGGGTTATCGCCTCTACAGGGTTCCGTACTTCCTCTCGCCCCGAAGTTGGGAACCACCCTAAGTTAATGCCAAAAGCCCATTGTTCCATTAAGCCCAACCAAAAAATAGGCATTGATACACCTATTAGTGCAATCACCATCGCTAAATAATCAAACCATGAATTTTGGAACCATGCAGAAATAATTCCGGCATTCATTCCGATGATAACTGCCAAAATCATAGCAAAAACTGCTAATTCTATTGTTGCAGCTAAATATGGCCAAATTTCAATCGCAATAGGTTGTTTAGTTCGCAGTGATTCTCCTAAATCCCCAGTTAATAATCCCTTTAAGTACTCAAAGTATTGAATGTACCACGGATTATCAAGCCCCAACTGTTGTCTTAAATCAGCAATTAATTCTTCGGAAGCTTGTTGACCTAAAATAACTCGTGCTGGGTCACCTGGAATTGCTCTAATTATTAAGAACACAACAAATGTCATACCTAGTAACACCGGAACTAACTGTAAGCATCTTCTCCCTATGTAGTGAAGCATAGTTTCTCCACCCCTCTATCAAATTTGCATTCATTAGTTGAAAGAAAAGGGAAGGCAAACTACCTCCCCTCTTGTGTACATAAATTGTATTGGAGTGCCTGGCACCCGTTTAATTCTGAATTGTTTGAGTGACTAGCACTAATTCAAACCTTATTCCATCGATACATTGTGTAGGCTTTCAGATCCTGTTGGGTGTGGTAAGTAGCCAGTAACTCCTTTTTTCCCTGCAAGTAATGGGATTGAGTGAGCTAATGGTACCCAAGGTGCATCATCATTGATAATTTCTTGTGCTTGTTTGTATAGATCATTACGTACTTCTTCATCAATTTCTGATTGTGCTGCAACTAATATTTCATGAAGTTCATCGTTCGAATAGTACGTGTAGTTGTTACTACCAATATTGTCTTTGTCCAGTAATGTGTAAAGGAAGTTATCCGCATCTCCGTTGTCACCAGTCCAACCAAGTAAGAATGCATCAAATTCTCCTCTATTCGCTTTATCTAAATAAGTTGCCCAATCAACACTTTGGATTTTAGCCGGAATTCCTACATCCGCTAAGTTTTTCTGAATTGCTTCCGCTACTTTTTGACCATCCGGCATATAAGGACGTGGAACTGGCATTGCCCAAAGTTCAATTTCCGAACCATCATAACCCGCTTCAGCTAATAATTCTTTTGCTTTCTCTGGGTTATACTCATATCCAGTAATTTCATCATTGTACCCGCTAATAGAAGGTGGCATTGGGTTTACTGCTACTTCTGCACGCCCTTCGAAGAACGCATCAACAATCGCTTGTTTATCGATTGCATAGTTCACAGCTTGACGAACTAATTTATTATCAAATGGTGGACGAGTCGTTGTTAAGCCTAAGTAACCAACGTTCATAGATGGACGTTCAATCAACTGTAAATTTGCATCAGCTTCAATTATCGCCGCATCTGAAGGATTAATACCGTCTGCTAAATCAATTTCACCAGCTAATAATGCGTTTAAACGACCAGAGTTATCCGGAATTGCACGGAAAATAATTGTATCTAACTTTGGTAAACCTTCTTTCCAGTAATCTGGATTTTTTTCGATTGTGATTGAATCATTCCGTTTCCACTCTACGAATTTGAACGGACCTGTTCCAACTGGATTATCACCGAAAGATTCACCAGCTGATTCGAATGCTGTTGGTGAAGCAATACCGAATGGGCTCATCGCGATATTTTTAAGGAACGGTGCTTGTGGACGAGATAATTTAAATACAACTGTATAATCGTCTTCTGCAATTACTTCATTAATAATGTCTTCCCCATTCGCTTTAAACATGGAGTGGAAATAATAGAACTGTTCTGCAGCTCCACCTTTCCATCTCTCTACATTTTTAACTACCGCTTCTGCATTGAAGTCAGTTCCGTCATGGAATTTAACGCCTTCTTCTAAAAAGAACGTATACGTTAACCCATCTTCGCTTACTTCCCAATCTTTTGCTAATCCAGGGTTAACAGTCGTATCTTGATCTCCAAAGTTTAATAATGTTTCGTAAATGTTTTCAGTTACTTTAAATGATTCGCCATCTGTCACAATAGCCGGGTCAAGAGATACCGAGTCGCCACCTCGACCAAATACTAAAACTTGTGGAACTTCCTCTTTTGTTTCCTCAGCTGTGTTGCCATCTGTAGGTTTCTCTGTCTCTGTTGGTTGAGTTGTTTGACTGCCACTACATGCAGCTAGCACAAACATCAATGCTAGTACTAAAAATAGCCATAAAGATAAAAACTTGTTCTTCTTCATTTTACCCCTCCTGATAAAACTAACTTTATGTCATTGTCCGTTTCACTATATAAGTGACACGCAACAGAGTGACCTGCTTTAACCTCTATAAACTCTGGCGAAGTTACTTTGCACTTATCCATCGTAAAAGGGCATCTTGTATGGAATGTGCAACCAGTGGGTGGGTTTGATGGGCTTGGAATATCCCCTTTTAAGATAATTTGTTCTCTATTAAACTCAGGATCTGGAATTGGAACAGCAGATAACAATGCTTGTGTATATGGGTGCAAAGGTTCTGCATACAGTGATTCGCTATTTGCTAACTCTACAATTCTCCCTAAATACATCACGCCAACTCTATCGCTTATATGCCTTACAACACCAAGATCATGCGAGATAAAGATATAAGTTAAGTTCAAATCTTCCTGTAACTTTTGCATCAAATTTAGTACCTGTGATTGAATTGATACATCTAAAGCAGATACCGGTTCGTCTGCAATAATTAGTCTTGGGTTGGTCATTAAAGCCCGTGCAATACCAACACGTTGTCTTTGTCCTCCACTAAACTGATGAGGATAACGTTTTGCATGATCAGCCCGTAAACCAACAATTTCCAAATACTCTCGAACCTTACTTTTCCGTTCCAAACTTGACCCTATTCCATGAACGATTAAAGGTTCTTCCAATATTTTTTCAACGGTATGTCTTGGATTTAGTGATGCATAAGGATCCTGAAACACCATTTGAATATGTCTCCGCGCTTTCCGTAGTTCACTTTTAGATAACTTGGCAAGCTCTATCCCATCAAAATTAATGGAGCCATCAGTCGGTTCAATCAGCCGCATAATCGTTCTTCCTGTTGTCGATTTTCCACAACCAGATTCTCCTACAATTCCAAGTGTTTCACCCTCATAAACCTGAAAGGAAACATTATCAACCGCTTTTACGTACGTTTTATTGCTAGATAATACCCCACTTTGCACAGGAAAATATTTTTTTAAGTTATCGACTTTCAACAGCACGTTCGACATTCTCCAAACCACCTTTCTCCTCTAATAAGAAGCACCTTGTTTGATGATTACCAGATGAAGTAGCAACTTGATATAAAGGTGGCGTTTCTTTTGTACATCGATCCATTACATACTGACACCTAGAAGCAAACCGACAACCTGCTTCAACAGAACCTGGTTTCGGCACATTGCCTGGTATAGAATGTAGGGTTTCCTTCTTATGTCGCATATCTGGTACAGATTTTATCAATCCTAACGTATATGGGTGCTGAGGTTTTTTAAAGATTTCTTTAACTGGACCTTCCTCAATGATTTGTCCGGAATACATGACAATTACTCGTTGGCATGTTTCAGCTACAACCCCTAAATCATGTGTAATGAGTAACACAGCCATTTGTAGTTGTTGGTTTAACTCTTTAATGAGCTTTAATATTTGTGCTTGGATAGTTACATCTAAAGCAGTTGTAGGCTCATCTGCTATTAATAATTTCGGATTACATACGAGTGCCATTGCGATCATGACCCTTTGCCGCATTCCTCCAGATAATTGGTGAGGATAATTATTCATTAGCTCGTTAGCTCTTGGTAATCCAACCAGCTGCATGATTTCCACAGCTCTCGATTTAGCCTCTCTTTTTGACCATTTCTTATTATGTAATAAAATGGCTTCAACAAGCTGGCTACCAATCGTAAAGAGTGGATTTAATGATGTCATAGGTTCTTGAAAGATCATGGCAATGTCTTTCCCACGTACTTTGCGCATCTTTCGTTCTGAAAGAGTTATTAAATCAACCCCATCAAACAAAATTTCGCCTGAAGTAATTTTTCCTGGAGGGGAGGGAACCAGTCCCATAATTGATAATGATGTAACGCTTTTACCACAGCCTGACTCACCAACAATTCCTAAAATCTCCCCTTTATAGACATGGAAATCTATATGATCAACTGCCGGTACTTCGCCATCATTTGTATAAAAGGTAGTTTCTAACTTATTGACTTGTAATAATATTTTTTTATCCATCTAAGCCCTCCCTATCCAAATGTTCGTCGTCTATGAATTCAAAAACTAGTCCATCAATTAAGGAAAACAACTATTAACTTCTAATTTTTATGTATTGAAAACAACACTTATTACAATTTTCTGATAAAAGAAGTTTGACAATAACTCTTAAGCTTGAACATAAAGTTACATATATCTACTTCTAATAAGAAAACAACATTACTAAAAGCATAAAAAAAGAAATCTAACATGTCGCATTCTGACAAGTTAGATCCCTTTGTGTCGTAATATTTTTAGTTTAATTTTTGAATTTGGAATAAATCAAAATAGATACCTTGTTTTTGCATTAATGTTTCGTGATTACCTTGTTCTACCAATTCTCCGTGATCGATTACAAAAATTTTATCAGCATGAGTAATAGTAGATAAGCGATGCGCAATAATAATGGTTGTTCGGTTATGTGCTAGTCTATCAAGAGATTCTTGAATTAACGCTTCACTTTCTAAGTCAAGAGCTGAGGTAGCCTCATCTAACACTAAGATTGGAGGATTTTTCAAGAATACCCGCGCAATGGCAACACGCTGCTTTTGACCCCCAGATAATTTAACACCACGTTCTCCAACTTTTGTTTCATAACCATCCGGCAGTGACATTATAAAGTCATGCGCATTAGCAGCCTTAGCAGCTTCCATCACTTCCTCATCGGTTGCATCAGGTCTACCCATAAGAATATTTTGCTTCACTGAATCACTAAATAATATGTTATCTTGTAAGACAATCCCTATTTGCGAACGCAATGATTGAAGTGTTACATCGGTTACGTTCATTCCATCTATTTTCACTTTTCCCTTTGTTGCATCATAGAAGCGTGGAATAAGGCTGACAATAGTAGATTTACCTCCACCACTCATCCCTACGAATGCAGCAGTTTCACCTGGTTTAATATGGAGGTTAATATTATTTAGTATCGTATTCCCGTTTTGATCATATTTGAATGAAACGTTTTCTAATTCTACTAGACCCTTCACTGCAGGTAATTGGATTGAATTTGGACTATCTTTCACATCATACTTTTCATCCATTAATTCAAACATACGGTCCATCGAAGCAATTGATTGCGTTAGCGTAGTAGAAGAGTTCATTAATCTTCTTAACGGTGCATATAGGCGTTCAATATACCCCATAAATGCTGCCATAGTTCCTATTGTTAAATTTTCGTTTATTACTTCATAACCTGCATACCCAATGACAAGTAATGGCGCAATATCCGTAATTGTATTGACAACCGCAAATGACTTTGCATTCCATACTGTATGATCTAATGAACGATTTAAAAATTCGCCGTTCTCTTTATCAAAAATTTGTTGCTCATGTTTTTCAAGAGCAAAACTTTTAATAATGCTAATACCACTAACGCGTTCATGCAAGTAGCTTTGTACACTCGCTAATGCTTGAGATCTTTTTCGAGTTAAATCTCGAAGTTTTCCAAAGAAATATCTTACGCTAATTGCAAATAGAGGTAGTGATATGATAGCGACCATTGTAAGTTGTACATCCATTGTTAACATAATAGCAATAACAATTAGAATAGTTGCCATATCGAGCCACAAATTCATTAAACCTATCATGATGAAATTTTTCGTTTGTTCAACGTCATTAATGACCCGAGATATAACTTCTCCAGCACGAGTATTAGCATAATACTTTAAGCTAAGCTTTTGTAAATGTCCAAACAATTCTTTCCGAATATCAAAGAGCACTTTATTACCTACATGCTGCGCAAAATACTGGCGGTAATACTCAATAGGTGGACGGATGATGAAGAATATAATAACCGTTCCACCTAACCAATAAAATAACTGAGTAATTTTCTCATTTGTTGTCAATGAGGGTTCCGTTATAATGTTGTCGATTACAATCTTCGTTAACAATGGGATAAACAAAGGAATCGCAAATTTCAATATCCCTATAACGATTGTTAATAATATCTCCCAGCGATAAGGTTTAACAAACCTCATATATCGTTTTATACTATCCAAGGCTCTACTTCACTTCCCTTTTAAATCTCATTGCTACACTCAATTATGATTGGTTTATCTTTTAAATAGAATTCTTCAAAAGATAAATTCACTTGAAATAATACTGAAAAGAAAAACCTATTGGTTAAAACAACCAATAGGCAGTTATTCATTGGATGATTGCATTTCTTTATTAAACAAATAACGATTTGTCCAAACTTCAATAAAGTCAGGAGCAAATGGGCCTCTACGTTGTTTAATCCAGCTTACAAGTTTATTTACATTACGTTTTAGGATTTTATCGATTACCTCTGGATATCCCATCTCTTTTTTATGTTGATCATATTCGTCTTCATCCAATAGCGTATATGTCATATCTGGAAATACTTTTACATCTAGGTCATAGTCGATATATTTAATTGCATTATTATCAAATACATAAGGAGAGCTCATATTACAATAGTAATAAACACCATCTTCACGTAACATACAAATAATGTTAAACCAATGCTCCGCGTGGAAATAACAAATAGAAGGCTCTCTTGTCAACCATGTACGACCGTCTGATTCAGTTACAAGCGTCCTCTCGTTAGCACCAATGAATATATTTTTCGTCCCTTTTAATACCATTGTTTCCTGCCAGACACGGTGTATTTGTCCATTATGTTTATAGCTATGTATTTGTATCGTTTCTCCTTCTACCGGTATTGCCATAAATAAGCCCACCTTTTTCTGTGCTATAAATTTATATAAAGAAATTCCCTATTATATTATAGCAATGGATTACCAAAACTTGTAGCAAGAAGAATAGGATTTTGTATATTAAGTAATAAAATATAGGTCAAATATATTTAAGGAGTACAAAATTAAGGTATAGACCAAAGTCTATACCTAATGTAGCACTTTTTATTAATTACCATTAGTTGTTGTTATTATTGTTATTACGGTTGTTATTACGTTGGTTATTTTGTTGCTTTTGTTTTTGATTTTGATTTTGCGCTTGGACAAAATCTTGATCTACTGCAAACTCTTCATTTTGGTTGTTGTTATTGTTATTGTTGTTATTTCTGTTGTTGTTTTGTTTTGCCATCTTCATTCACCTCCGTAAAAACTATTGTTTACTGATGAATGAAAGATTATGCTTTTAATTGGGAAATAAGTTATTTCAGAAAATTCAAAACCTTCAACATCGGTACTGACATTGGTAACTGTTCAATTTCTTCAACCGAATAAAAATTTCGTTCTGAATTTTTGTTTTGTTCTACCTCAATAGAAAAGCACTGAATCTCCCATGTTAAATGGGAAAAAACATGTTTAAACTCAAGAATCGCGAAATCAGATTTTTTTGTGATATTCACATCATACTTCTTTTCAAAACCTTCATATGATTTAGATATGGCATTTTCATTTTCATTTTCAATCATCGGAAATTGCCACATATTTGCAAGCAGCCCTTGTTCAGGTCGCTTTTCTAACAGGTATTTACCTTCTGAATTTCGAGCAACGAACACATGATAACGAACTTTTGTAGATTTTACTTTTTTTGATTTTATCGGTAGTTCATCAGGTTCAGGATTTCCTTTTTGAAACGCTAAACAATAGTCTCGAACAGGACATAGGAGACATTTAGGTGAAGTTGGCGTACATATTTGCGCACCCAAATCCATTAACCCTTGATTAAAAGCTCCTGGATCATCCTGATGAATTAACTCTGTAACTGCCGATTCAAAAATTTTTCTCGTTTTTGGATGGGTGATGTCTTCGGTAATATGCAAAACACGACTTAATACTCGCATAACATTTCCGTCTACAGCATGTTCTGGTCTATTAAAAGCAATACTTAAAATAGCACCTGCAGTATATGGACCAATACCTTTTAAATTGGATAAATCATGACGATTATTTGGCACTTGTCCATTGTATTTTTCTACAACTTCCTTCACTCCTGCTTGTAAATTTCTAGCTCTTGAATAATAGCCTAAGCCTTCCCACATTTTTAATAGCTCCTCTTGTGGTGCAAATGCTAAAGATTCTATAGTAGGGTATTTTTCTAGAAAACGATTGTAATAAGGTATCACGGTATCAACCCTTGTTTGTTGAAGCATAACCTCTGAAACCCAAATTTTGTAAGGATTGCTCGTTCTTCGCCATGGCAAGTCACGTTTTTCATTGTGATACCATTCAACAAGTGCTGATGAAAATTCAGTTATATATGGATATTTCACGACATCCTCCTAAGTAAGATTTAATTAATGGAAATTTGGGTATAATAAGGTTAAAATAAAAAAATTAATTAGCTTTACGTAATAATCACTAGCTCCGACATAAGGAGATGATTTTTCTGGATTCTGGCACACATTTAGTAATGGGGGTTGCATTAGGAGGACTAGCATTAGTCGATCCTGTTGTTAGCCAAAATTCAATAACATTCGGTGCAGTAATGGCAGGTACTATTTTAGGTTCTCAAGCTCCCGATGTAGACACCGTATTAAAACTAAGAAATAACGCCATTTATATTAGACATCATCGTGGTATTACACATTCTATACCTGCAGTGATTCTATGGCCTCTTGCTATAACCGGGTTGATATCACTTTTTGTAGATGAGGCGAACATTTTCCATCTATGGCTTTGGACATTTTTAGCTGTATTTTTACATGTATTTGTAGACATTTTTAATTCTTATGGAACACAAGCATTACGTCCGTTTTCTAAGAAATGGGTAGCCTTAGGTGTAATTAATACTTTTGATCCGTTTATTTTTGGCATTCACTGTATAGGCATTTTACTGTGGGCTTTTGATGCAAATCCTGTAATTACATTTGGTTTAATGTATATCATCATCATTCTATATTACATCTTGAGATTTATAGTGCAGGCAGCCGTAAAAAAGGCTGTTGCCAACACTATTCAAGATGAAGAATATGTAATTGTAGCACCCACAATCCGATTTTTTTATTGGCGAGTTGCCGCTAAATCCAAAACACATTATTATGTTGGAAGAGCTTACGGACGTACGGTAAATATTCACGACAAAATTGAGATTCATCCTATTCCTAAGACTCCACTTGTTGAGAAAGCATTACAAGACTCAAATTTAGCAGCTTTTCTTTCCTTTTCTCCATTATATAATTGGGAAATTTCGGAGCTTCCAAGTGGGTTAACAGAGGTCCGTTTAATTGATTTACGTTATCGTAGTAATGACCGGTATCCCTTTGTTGCAGTTGCACATTTAGATGATGATTTAAACATCGTAAATTCATATACCGGGTGGATATTTAGCGAAGATAAGTTACAAAGAAAATTACAAATCGGCTCAAGTTAACGATTACCTTATGGAACAGAACATCTCATTCCATTAACTACCTCTCATAAAACAAATTAATTGAGGAGTTGTCATTATGACAACTCCTTTTTATCTTCAATGTAACCCGCATCATCACCAGTATCAAGTAGGTGTGCGTATTTAGGATTCCTACCAGCAAATTCGTGGATTTTATCACCATAGCTTTCAATCCACTGACGTACAATTCGTTCTGTATACTCAAACCCACGATATTCGTAACCCGCTTTAGCATAGGTTGTTTCAAAATCACTCCAAAGTAATTCAATCCAAGTTCTCGCTTTACCAACTGATAGATGAGGATTTTTATCTAATAACTCTTGCGTCAACATCTCAACAATCATGTTTGCTTCCATATCATTTCCCTACTTTCACAGGTTGTAGAAGAGCAATTGGTAACGCCTCTTCAAATTGTTCTCCACCTAGTCGATAACCCCAAGCAAAACGTCCCTTTAAATATTCCACTTTAAAAAATTCACCTGGAGCACCATCTATACGGTATATCTCACCAAGTATAATAGATTTTGGATCAATCAAATAACTAGCAGCCATAATCGCTTTTCTTTCGTATACAGCAAACTCATTTACTATCCCTAATTGTTCTGCTTTCCTTGCCTTTTCTTTAATTTTAGCAATTTCTTCTCTAAGCTCATGCTCCGTCATTTGTGCGTAATTTTTTTCCACTATTTCTCGCTCTCCTTCTCCTCAATAAAACGCTCTATGATTTCTATAGGAAAACCTTTTTGATATAAGGCTTGTTTAACTTTCATAACCAACTCTTTATCTGTATTTTTTGAGGAATATTTATTCCATAATTTTTCCCCTTGTTGTTCAATCATTTGTTGCCAATCATCATCTTCTCGTTGTAAGTCAATTTGGTCAATTATATCATTGATAATTTCGAAGGAATAACCTTTACGCATTAGTACATCTTGCATTTTCTGTTTAACTTGTGCAGGCGTTTTTTTACTGTTTGCACGAACTGTTTTCTCTGCTAAATCTCGCGCTATTTGAATTTGTTCTTCATATGTAAAAGTACTCAACACTTTTTCTTGTGTTTTTGTATCAATTCCTTTTTTTATTAAGTCCTGTTTAATGGCCCTTGGACCTTTTTTAGCAGTTTTCTTTTTCGTTTCAAGTAATGCCTTGGAATAAGTTTCATCATTAAGAAATCCTAACTTTGCAAGCTTTCGTATCGCTTCAAGTATGACGGCTTCCCCAAATCCTACATCAAGTAATTTCTTTTTCACTTCAAATTCACTTCGCATTTGAAAACTAAGGAAATTGAGAGCCCTATTAAATGCTTTTGCAATTTCGTCTTCATATGTAATTTCGTCAATTTCAAATTGTTCTAGTACTTTCCCTTTTGTTAAGCCAAACTTAATAAGAGTTGATTCGTCTACTGCAAATGCGTATTGGTCATTTATATAGATATTGTATCTTTCTGCGTTATTTTTTTGCCTACTAATTTTTGTAATAACTTGCATACGAACACTCCTTCATAAATAGTATACATCGTTTTTTCCTATGTTTCATTTTAAGAATTTGCTTTTAATAGTTGTTTTGCATAATAACAACCTATTGGCACACTCTAAAAAAGACAAAGGAGGCTATTCTATCTATGAGGAAACATCATATATTGGGGACTATGTTAATTGCCATTGTTGTAGTATTTGCTTTAACATTAGCTCCATCAAATATTGCTTTAGCTAAAACCTATAATTGGGGATTTAAAAAATCACAGAATGGTGAACCAGCGGATGTTGGAGCCGAATTAGATGCAGTTACGAAAAAATATGATGCCATTTACATGGGTGACCCAAATAAAAAGGTTCTATATTTATCGTTTGACAACGGATTTGAGAACGGTTATACAGAGAAAATCCTCGATGTATTAAAAGAGGAAAATGTCCCTGCAACCTTTTTCTTAACAGGTCATTATCTTAAAAGTGCGACAGATTTAGTCAAACGAATGATTGATGAAGGGCACACAATTGGTAATCATTCATATGGGCACCCAAATATGGCCAATCTGTCAGAAGAACGAATGGTCTATGAATGGAAACAATTTGATAAGGTTCTTAAGGAATTGACTGGCGTTGAACGTACTTATTATGCACGTCCTCCCGAAGGTGTATTTAGTGAGCAAGTACTTGAGATAGGTAATAAATATGGTTATCGCCACATTTTCTGGACAATCGCATTTGTGGACTGGGATCGTAACTCTACAAAAGGTTGGGACTATGCTTATAATGAATTGATGAAACAACTTCATCCTGGTGGCATTATCTTAATGCATACTGTGGCAAAACATAATGCAGATGCAATGCAAAAGTTTATACAGGATGCAAAAAAACAAGGCTATCGATTTGGTACATTTGATGAATTAGTAATAGAGAAAGCAGTTGGGAATAAGAATAATTAAGGAGCATTTGGCTACCCTGAAGTGTTGTTTTACTTTTGGGTAGCCTTTTTGGTTACTATCATTAACTTTTAAAGTACGTTAGAAACGTGGATGGTTCCATGTCTTCATAGCTCAATGATGATTATTTTTCTTTATGAAGGTCATTATAAGGCAATTTCTAGATAATATTGTCGCGACAGCTGTATCTCATAGACACTTCTGTTTCTTTCCACAACGATTTGTCCTTGAGACCTCCTCTCTAAGACACTTTTGCTTCTTTTTCACAACGATTTGTGAGAGCGTATTAAATTTTGTGTAAATGGTTAAACTTTCCAATAAGAGGAGGATGACCATTATGCAAAATTACGAAAATATGACGATTAAGGATTTAGCCAGGGAGTGTCAATCTGTCGATGACATCATTGAGATGATGAAATCTTTATTTAAAGAAACATTACAACTTGTATTTGAAGCTGAAATAGAGGATCACCTGGGCTATACAAAACACAGTTCTCAGGGAATTAACACTGGTAATAGTCGAAATGGATATAGAACAAAGGTTATTAAGACAAAGTTTGGTAATACAAGATTAAGTATTCCCAGAGATCGTAATGGTGAATATGAGCCACAAATTGTTAAGAACTATGAGTCATCGATTAATGGTCTAGAGGAACAGATTCTAGCCCTCTATTCCAAAGGAATGTCTACTAGAGATATTGAGTCACACATGAATGATATATATGGTGTAGATGTTTCGCCTAGTTTAGTTAGTAAAGTGACAGATAAAATTCTACCACAAATAGTTGAGTGGCAATCTCGTCCGCTGGACCGAGTCTATCCCATTGTTTATCTAGATGCTGTTCACTTTAAGGTAAAGCATGAAAATCGCATTATCAATAAGGCAGCTTACACAGTTCTAGGTGTTAATTCCGATGGAATAAAGGATATTTTAGGAATATGGATTGGAGAAAATGAGAGCGCAAGCTTTTGGTTGAGTGTCTGTACTGACCTTAAAAGTCGTGGTGTTGAAGATATTTTGATTGCTTGTAAAGACGGACTTTCGGGCTTTTCAGAAGCGATTCAAAGTACATTTCCACAGACTCATATTCAGTTATGCGTGATTCATCAAATACGTAACACAATGACGCATGTTGCATCACAGGAACGACAAGCATTTATGAATGATTCAAAGAAAGTCTATAAAGCTTCCATTCTAGAACAAGCTGAACTGGAATTTAAAAAACTAAAGGAATTATGGAATAGCAAATATCCGTAGGATTGAATCATGGGAAGAAAATTGGTTAGAGCTGACGACTTACTTTTCATATCCAACGGAGATTAGAAAGATTATATATACTACTAATACGGTTGAGGGATTCCATCGGCAGTTAAGAAAAGTGACAAAAACTAAATCAGCTTATCCTACAGACAATGCATTAAAGAAAATCATCTATTTAGCTACTATGGATGCAATTGAAAAGTGGAATAAGCCAATTCCAGGATGGCTAGAATGTGAAGGACAATTTAAAATATTATTTGCGGGTCGCATTTAGTTGGCTTTTTCATTTGATTAAGTTCTGTCGTGTTGGGCTTCGCTACGCTTTGCCCAAAAGTTTAACGCTTTCTTCAGCCCAAAAAGGAATAGAAAAAGAGAGAGCAACTCTCCCCTTTTTGGTCTATCTGTTAAGTGCTCAGGTTGCTCTTCAGCAGAGCCTTATCCCCTTAATAGATAATAAAAGTATTAACATAATTTGAGAAAGTCATTCATTTACACAAAATAATTTACATTCCCCGATTTGTCCTTGAGACCGCTTCTCTAAGACACTTCTGCTTCTTTTTCACATTGATTTGTCCTTGAGACCTCCTCTCTAAGACACTTTTGCTTCTTTTCCACAGCGATTTGTCCTTGAGAACGCTTCTCTAAGACACTTCTGCTTCTTTTTCACATTGATTTGTCCTTGAGAACGCTTCTCTAAGACACTTCTGCTCCTTTTCCACAGCGATTTGTCCTTGAGAACGCTTCTCTAAGACACTTCTGCTCCTTTTCCACAGCGATTTGTCCTTGAGACCTCTTCTCTAAGACATTTCTGCTTCTTTTTCACAACGATTTGTCCTTGAGAACACTTCTCTAAGACACTTCTGCTCCTTTTCCACAGCGATTTGTCCTTGAGACCTCTTCTCTAAGACATTTCTGCTTCTTTTTCACAACGATTTGTCCTTGAGAACACTTCTCTAAGACACTTCTGCTCCTTTTCCACAGCGATTTGTCCTTGAGACCGCTTCTCTAAGACACTTCTGCTCCTTTTTCACATTGATTTGTCCTTGAGACCGCTTCTCTAAGACACTTCTGCTTCTTTTTCACACTGATTTGTCCTTAAGACCTCTTACGTTTCTCTTGGACATTTTCTTCATCCGTTTCACAGCGATTTGTCCTTGAGACTTTACTATGCGCCTATAAACTATCTCGCATTTTATCACCTTCATGATGAACATTTCTCAAGCACATCCTATCGATTTCTTGCTCTCATAGCCCTCTTGAAGAACAATCCTGCATAAAATCATTCGTTCAGTCCATCAGGGTCATCACAAAGTGAAATTTGCTATCAATCTTTATTCACTCACCCACTATTACTTAAACATTTTCTTCAAATTCGCCATCTCAATAGCTGATACAGCAGAATCATAACCTTTGTTTCCAGCTTTTGTACCAGCACGTTCGATTGCTTGTTCAATATTTTCTGTCGTAACAATACCGAATATGACAGGAACATTCGAATCTAATGAAACCTTTGCAATTCCTTTAGCTGCTTCATTACATACATAATCATAATGTGAAGTTGCCCCTCGAATTACAGTTCCTAGTCCAATGACCGCATCGTAATTCCCTGTTTCTACCATTTGTTTTGAGATGAAAGGAACTTCAAATGCCCCAGGTACCCATGCAATGTCAATATTCTCTTCGCTAACACCATGTCTTCTTAGACCATCTAATGCCCCATCTAATAATTTTGACGTTATAAATTCATTAAATCGCCCTACCGCAATCCCTATTTTTAAATCTGTTCCAATTAACTGAGCTTCAAATACTTTTGCCATTTGCTTTTCCTCTTTTCACTATAGTTATGAATTAATTTATTTACACTACTTTTTCCATCTTCGTACGATATTGTACTAAGTCTTCAATAGAAACCATTTTTAAGTCATGTTGATTTGCATAATCGCGTAATCCATCTAGTCGTAACATTGTTCCATCGTCTGCCATGATTTCGCAAATTACGCCTGCTGGATAAGAACCACAAGCAATCGCTAAATCAACCGCAGCCTCTGTATGTCCACGTCTAGCAAGAACACCATTTGGATTCGCTACTAATGGAAACACATGACCTGGACGACGGAAATGTTCGGGTTTCGCACCTTCATCAATCAATTGTTGTATTGTAAATGAACGTTCAAATGCACTAATTCCTGTTGTTGTATCGATGTGATCAATACTTACAGTGAATGCTGTTTGATGATTATCTGTATTATGATCTACCATCGCATTGAATTGAAGCTTTTGTGCCAAATCTCTGGTGATTGGTGTACAAATTAAACCACGTCCATATGTTGCCATGAAATTGATATTTTCAGGAGTTGCAAATTCTGCAAGTATAACTAAGTCTCCTTCATTTTCACGGTTTTCATCATCAACAACAATGATGGCTTTCCCATTTTTCAGTTCTTCTATTGCTTCTTCAATTGTATTTAGCATCTAAACACCACCTATTTTTAATTAGAATCCATTTTTTCTTAAAAATTCTAGCGTTAAATTGGATTTACCGTCAGTTTTTCTCAAATGATGCAACACATATTTTCCAAGCATGTCTGTTTCAATATTGACTTGGTCTCCAACCTTTTTCTTTCCTATAATTGTCTGCGCGTATGTGTGCGGAATTAATGAAATCGTTATGCTTGTTTCTGTTACTTTAAATAGCGTTAAACTCGTACCATCAATTGTAATTGACCCTTTTTCAATACAATTTTCAGCAAGTTCTTTCTGAGTTTCTATTTCAATATATACTGCATTTGATACTTGCTTAATATGACGAATTGTTCCTACACCATCAACATGCCCAGAAACTATATGACCACCAAATCGACCATTTGCACTCATCGCCCGTTCTAAATTAACAGAGTCTCCAATTTTCAAATTATGAATCGTAGTCGCTTTTACCGTTTCAGGCATGACGTCTACTGTCATTTCACCATTCGAAAATTCTGTAATGGTTAAACACACCCCATTCACAGAAATGCTATCTCCAAGCTGTGCATCATCTAATACTTTCTTACACTGTAATGTTAACTCCATGCTTTTCTCATCTTTTTTTATTGCTGTTACTTTCCCTATTTCTTCAATGATTCCAGTAAACAAATCCACACCTCTTTCTTTACATAGGAAATATAAAAACCCCTTAACATAATGTTAAGGGGTTTGGGAGAAATTCTACATAGCAAAAAAGCGTATAACAAATAAGCCTTTTCGATAATCTCAAAAAGTACAATAGATGCTATGCTATATACAAAAAATCCCGCCTACATAAAGCGGGATCAGTTAAGTAATGTAAAAAAAGTCAATAAGAAAGTAGACCATTAACTTTACTATTAATGGTATTTTTACATTAACATCCTTCTCCCATCCAGACTTTAACTGTCGGCTTTGGACTCACACCAAATCCTGCTCAAATAGAGCTCACGGGCTTAGAATTACTTCATCACCGTCGATTGGGAATTTCACCCGACCCCGAAGGACATAGCTAAATATAGCTATAAGTATTTAGTTTGATAATTACAATATCATGGTTTCGAAATAAATACTAGTAATTGAACTACACTAATACCATAATTATATACTGAAAATATTCCCACATTATTCTTCGTTTGCTTTCGGAGTATGCTTCGTTATAATGATAAGATGATTATTATTGTTCAAAACACCTATATCAAGGTGTAGTTGAACTAAAGGACGTGAAGCTTTTGAATGATAAAGTAACAATGGAAGTAGGACAAAAATTTCCTCTAACGATAAAAAGACTCGGCATCAATGGTGAAGGGGTAGGTTTCTACAAGCGAAATGTGGTGTTTGTTAATGGCGCGTTGCCTGGTGAAGAAGTAACAGTGAAAGTTTCGAAAGTACAAAAGAATTTTGCTGAAGCAGAAATATTAAACGTTCGAAAATCATCTGAATTCCGCCAAGAGCCTAGTTGCCCGGTTTACGCAGAATGTGGTGGTTGCCAGTTACAACATCTTACATATGAAGGTCAGCTAAAGGAAAAAAGAGATATGGTCATTCAATCTTTAGAAAAGTACGTGAAGCCATTAGCTACTTCGTTAGAAGTAAGACCTACAATTGGTATGGACAACCCTTGGCACTACCGTAATAAAAGCTCCTTCCAAGTACGAAAAGAGGGAAAGCGAGTATATGCAGGTCTTTTCTCAGAAGGAACAAACAAACTATTAAATATTAATGATTGTGCTGTTCAACACCCCTTAACAACCAAAATCACTACAGCTACAAGGAAAATACTACAAAAGTTAAACATATCAATATATGATGGTAAATCACTAAACGGTTTAGTTCGTACTATTGTTGTTCGAACAGCAATAGCTACAGGTGAAACTCAAGTTTGTTTAGTAACAACTAGAAAAGAGATCCCTCATAAAGATGAATTAATTGAAAGAATGCTAAAAATTGATCCAAGCATTGTGTCAATCACACAAAACATAAATCGGGAAAAGACGTCTCTCATTTTTGGCGATGAGACAGTCATACTACACGGTAAAGAATCAATTCACGAGAATTTAGGGGAACTTGCTTTTGACCTGTCATCAAGAGCCTTCTTCCAATTAAATCCTGAACAAACAGTCCATTTATATGATGAAATCAAAAAGGCAGCAATGCTAACCGGAAAAGAAACGGTCGTTGATGCCTATTGTGGTGTTGGTACTATAGGGTTATGGCTAGCGAATCAAGCAAAGGAAATACGTGGAATGGACGTTGTACCGGAAAGTATTACAGATGCCAAGAAAAATGCCAAAAATCACGGTTTTAAACATGTACGATATTATACAGGTACGGCAGAAGAGTGGCTTGAAAAGTGGAGACGTGAAGGTTTTATTCCTGATGTTATCACAGTTGACCCACCCCGCACAGGACTTGCGCCAAGCTTTATAAAAACAGTACAAAAAATTAAACCTAAGCGTTTTGTTTATACTTCATGTAATCCATCAACTTTCGCAAAAGATTTGGCAGACTTAACGAAACTGTATAACATTGAATATATCCAACCAGTAGATATGTTCCCACAAACAGCAAGGGTTGAAATTGTAGCAAAATTAACGTTAAAAAATAAATAACTTTTAAAATTAGTGATAAGCGATTTTGTTTATCACTATTTTCATGCAATCGATTGAATAATTATTAAACCAAAAGAATAATAGCACTATAACTTTTTATTATATTTTCACACAACAAATACTATATTACTCTAAAATATTCTTAAACATTACGATATTTTTTATTTAATGCTTCAAATTTTCTACTTCACATCATAATACCCTGTACCAATTCGAATTATAACACCAAAACACCTTTATTCATGAGTTCTTCGACAACCACTTCACTCTGTTATAAAACAGAACGTTACATTATTTTCTCTTTAAACACATTAAAATTCTATTTAAAGAAAGTATTTTTTAAAAAATTCCTATTGCAATATTATTTTAAAAAGTGTTATGTTGTATATCAAGAATTATTCGCGAATATTCATAATTTAGTAAAAAGAGGGATGGTAGAGAAATTATGAATAAAAATAGATGGTTAATTGCACTTTCTGCTATCGCTATCCACTTATCAATTGGTGGTGCATATGCATACAGTGTTTATAAAAATCCAATTACCGAGCAAATGGGCTGGAGTCCAACAAATGTAACAATCGCATTTACTATTATGATGGGTCTTGCCGGTTTTGCTGCTGCGTTATTTGGTAGTCTCGTAGAAAAAATGGGACCACGTAAATCTGCTATTGTTGCAGCGGTACTTTTCGGAGCTGGACAAGCAGGTGCGGGTATTGCAATCTTAGCAGACTCCGTTGTGCTTTATTGGTTAACATATGGTTTACTAAGCGGATTAGGGATGGGTATTGGCTATATCGCCCCTGTTTCGACTCTAGTAAAATGGTTCCCTGACCGCCGTGGACTTGCTACTGGTATGGCTGTACTTGGATTTGGATCAGGTTCATTATTAACAGCACCTGTTGCTACATATTTGATGGGGTCAGTTGGCATTTCAAATACTTATTTTATATTAGGTTTAAGTTATTTCCTTCTAATGATCGTTGGAGCACTTTATATTGCACCTCCTGTTGGAAATGTTTCGGGCGATAAATACGCTAGTTCGTCAAATGGCATAAAAGCAATCGCACAACTATCTGCAAGAGAAGCAGTTAAAACAAAACATTTCTGGATGCTTTGGGCAATGCACCTTGTCAATGTAACAGCTGGTATAATGATGATTTCTGTTGCCTCTCCAATGGCTCAAGAAATTGTTGGATTGTCTGTAGCTGGTGCCGCTACTATGGTGGGGATAATGGGCTTATTTAACGGAGGAGGACGCCTTTTATGGGCTGCTGCTTCTGACTACCTAGGTCGTCACAATGTATTTGTTATATTCTTTATCATTCAATTAATTACATTCATTACGTTACCATTTACAACGAATTTAATTATATTCCAACTACTAATTTTCTTAGTTGTTAGTTGTTATGGTGGTGGATTCTCTAACTTACCTGCATTTGCTAGTGACCTATTTGGTACTAAACAACTTGGTGTAATCCATGGTTATTTATTAACAACATGGTCATTAGGTGGAATTTTCGGTCCAATTATTGTAACTACAATTCATAGCGCAACAAATAGTTATATTCCTGTATTCTATTTATTCTCATTCTTAATTGGAATTTCATTATGTATTTCATTATGGATCCGTTTCGATGTTAGAAAATTAAAGAAACAACAAAAAGAAAATGACTTACACGTTGGAGATGTTTCAACAACAATTTAACAATAAAAAAACTTCCTACTTATTAACGTTAATAAAGTAGGAAGTTTTTTTTAATATAATAGAGGAATGAAAATGCATTGAAGAGAGATATGGGCAAACATATGTGATAACACTGCATATTCAAAGCCTTTTTTCCAATACATATATCCAAAAAATATACCACCAATTCCATTTAGCAAAAAGCTTCTAATAATAAGTGTATCATTCAGTTCCCCAAACAGAATTTCTGTTGTCGGAAGATGACCTAATGCAAATAATGCAGCTGCAATCATGATAGCGATCCAGTAAGAAATACCGTTTAATGTGCTGTGTTTTTTTCTAAAGACCTTCATTATAACCCAGATAATTAAACTCATGACAAATAATCTCATCAATAATTCTTCAAATACACCACCATAAAAAACACCTGCTAGTAATCCTATTAATGAAAATTTAGGCTCACTTTGTCCTATTATCTCAACCTTATATTGATAATAAAAACGATCTGCCCCAGCAAGCACAAGCGCTGTAATGATGCCAAAAAGAATCGCTAAAACAATTCCATGTTTATCGACATTAATTTTTTCTCGCTTAAACAACGCCTCTAATATCGGCATGGAAAAACCAGTTTTACGAGCTAGTTTCATGCCAATCAAAGCAACGATAAAAGAAACAATGGTTAACTGAATTGCACTCACGAATATTAGAACCGGAAAAGGTAACGTCACTGACTCCATAGCTATTTCAAACTGTTCAGGAAGCATCACTTTCATTGCATCTAATTGATATGGCACGAGGAAGAGACCACCAATAAAACAAATAATCGATATAAAAGAAGCAATTTTCAAATCATTTTTCATCTATATACCCCTTAAAAAATTTCAAAATATGACATCAGTTTAAGAAAAACGAAATGAATAAAATAATTAATATCGGAAGAATTAAGATGAAATAACCTACTGGATTGGCAAAGTTAATAGTCCAGCCAACACCGAATCTCTTCTCTACAAAAATCGATGGATCATTTTTATTAAAATACCAAAGGCCGCCCTTCCAAAAACGATCTTCATCAATATCTGTAATGTTTCCCTCAACATTAGAAGGTATATCCTTATCTGAACGTCCAACCTTAATAGAAAACAGTATTGTACCTATTAAAATGATTACTAGTGCTCCAAATGGAATAATTAGTTTTAGAATTGATCCTATAAATAAATTAGGATGAATAGTTGTTAATTGAAAGAATGTAAACATAATTGTAATAGTCAACACTACTAAAAACATGAACCAGCTTGAATATTTACGCATCCCAAGTTGACGTCTTTTCGATGCTATAGCATTTGTGGCACTTAATTTAATGCCTGATTTTTTTGTTGCAATATGAATGCCCAAAAACATTAAATGAAGCAATAATAGAAATACAGGTAATTGAATAGCTGTAAAAGGTGTCTTCTCTGTAAATGCATCCGGTTCACCAGTTGGACCCCAATGCGTTGGAATCTCGTTTGGCAATATCTCATAATTCATGACAGTATAAATGATTAAGCCCACTGTAACGAACATAGGGAAAATATAAGCATACCAAGGTAGCATTTCATCTTGTGATCGAATTGACAAATCAGTTATTGATACTTGCTTTAAATTTTCCGTCCATTTATTTGTTTGCTTTAATTGTTTTATTTTTCCGTGCAGATAAAAATATTGCGACAAGCTAATCATGATAATACCAAATTCAATAATTGTTCCAACTATGATGATTTGTTCGTCCGATAGATTGTTGTTAAATGCCCATACAAGATAAAACACTAAAATGATGAGTGATAAAATCAATGTAGACATTGTATAGTTTTTTTTGTATTGATGTAGTCTTTTATCATTAATATATTGTTCCGGAATTGTAACCCCAAAAACCACAGTCCTCTTTACGAGATATGGCACAATTGATTGAGCAACACTTAGAAACACAATAATAAATAAACTTATGGTTAACGCCATAAATATCCTCCTTATAAATGGTTATTAGATCGATTTCATTATTGATTCTTTAGTTGATTAATAATAGTAGTAACTAGATTGTGAATCTTCTCTTCATTCATTCCAAAGACAATTCCCTCTGCAATCTTCGGCTTCATTTCATCTAATAATCTCTGATAGACCACTTCATCAGGCTCTTCATGTTCTACAATTACCGCTCCTGATTTAGGAACAATACGTATAATTCCTTTTTTCTCAAGCTCGTGATAACTTTTATTGACCGTATGCATATTAACACCAAGGTCTGCTGCAAAAGATCTCACTGAAGGAAGCGACTCCCCCGGCCGTATATTCCCCTGCGCTATTCCTTGAATAATTTGATTCGTTAATTGTGTATAAATTGGGACTTCTGAATCAGGTTCTATGCGAATTAACATGTTTTCACTCCAATCTGTTCTATATTTTCTAGAACAAATCTGTTCTAACATCAGTATAACAAAACTGTTCTATATTTTCTAGAACAATTTTTAAAATCCAATTGGCACTATCCTAATTGAGGGGTTTCCAGTCACCTCTTAACTAATGTGAATAATGAAAAAAGCTTGGACAAAAATAATAAATACTAGCATAATGGCGAACTTGAACCCTGAAAAAAATGGGCTCTTTGTTAGTGGTTCTCTTGGAAGGTGCAAAACAGTAAATTGTTTGGCAAATGGCGTAAGAAAACCCCACTTTTTAAATAACATATATAAAACCAAATAGTCATTTTACTATGATGAAATATTTAAACGGAAATATTCCGCTTAAATTAAGAAATCCCTATACTTTTTTGAAAATAAGGGGAGTTTTTCCGGTTATCTTGTCAAAACCTTTTAATTTACTCTAAATTAGAGCAGTTAATCGGAATTTCTTCGCTTATATCCGCTTCTTTTGCCCCAACTATATACATTAGACGGAGTTTCTCCGCCTATCCTATCTATAAATTTATAAAAGGCTAGAGCAAAACTCACCTCGAATTAAAAAAGCCGGTGACATTCTACAAAAGTAAAATGGCATCGGCTAATTTACTGAAGCTATTCTTATCCCAGCCTCCGTTTAATTTTTGAGAGGAAGAACAAATAACACTCCAATAACAATAAAGCTAATACAATCCATCCTAATCCATACATAAAATGATTAAGTAATGAAACATCTTTATAAAGTGTAACTAAATTATACGTAAAAAAGTAAAACATCCCGAATGTAAAGTTACGAGACCATTGCGAAATATCGTACGTAAACAAACCTTTTCTAAAGCCAAAATCCTTTAACCTAATGAAAGCTCTACATACCTCCATCATTTCTACAAATACTAATATAGAAAATACCGTAATCCAAAATACAAAAAGAATTTCAAAAGAAAAGAATTGTGATTGTGTCATGGCTAACCCAGTAATCGATAGCGCTCCATGGATAATACAATCTGTATTTTTCCATTCATGAATATCTCTTTTTTTATGTACAAAACGAATGACAATTAAACTAATAGAAAATAAATAAAAAGCGAAACCAAGTCCTATTAAAAATAAACTAAGGGGTACTATTAATTTATTCTCAAAGTAATTAATAAATAAGCAAGCGATTGATTGTGTGCTAACTGTTGATAATAAAATGACGCCATGTACCTTTTCAATAGAGCGGGATTGTATAACTTTTTTAAATTGAATGATGCATTGCACTATAAAAACCAACCAACATACAACATTAAGCAATAGAACAAGTCTAAAAACGTACATAAGTTCTGGCAATCTATTACTAATCAAAATACAAAGAACAGAGGTCCCAGCAATCCAAGTTCCAGCTCCAAACACTTTTATAGGATTTAACTTTAGTTGAAGACGATATTCCCCTTTTAAGAGCGCATATAAAAATGAGCCTATCATCAATAACCAAAGAACTATTAGTAAGATTGATAGAACATCCGCAAAGTATTGCTCAAAAAGTGGAAATTGCAGAATTGCCCCTAACAAGAAAATACCCATTGCCATTATAAAGGCACCCGCAGAAATATCAATATATCCCTTTTCTTTAATCTGTAAGCCCATCATACCAACACCTATCTAACATAAAGACATTTTTTCATAATACTAAATAGCATATCAAACACCTCAACATAATTTTTACCTTTTTGTCTAACCTATAGAGTAGATAGCTTGGATAATATGAAATTTTTCTATTATCATCAAATATTTTGTAGAAAAAGTAATTGCTACGTAAAAAATTATTCTGTATAATCTGTCTTATTGTTTAAATACGTTTTCGTTTATACGCATGGACAGACGTATTTAATACTTCGATTTTATATAGATTTATTCGATATTTACAATAAATTTGTTAAAATTCGAAGTGTAATGTTTTTATTATGTTCTCATTTAAGGAGGTAATAAGGAATTGGGTAAAGCATTGATTATTGGAGCTGGCGGTGTAGCTAGTGTTGTGGTACACAAATGTGTACAAAATTCAGAAGTGTTCGAGGAGATTATGATCGCTAGTCGAACGAAGTCAAAATGTGACGCTTTAAAAGAAAAATTAGACGGCGGTAAAACGATTATCCATACTGCTCAAGTGGATGCGGATAATGTGGACGAACTTATTGAATTAATCAATGGATTTAAACCAGATGTGGTAATTAACGTAGCTTTACCATATCAAGATTTAACAATTATGGATGCATGTTTAGCTACAGGTGTTCACTACGTAGATACTGCAAACTACGAGCCACCTGAAACGGCTAAATTTGAATATAAATGGCAATGGGCATATAAAGAAAAATTCGAAAAAGCAGGTCTCACTGCTCTACTTGGTAGCGGATTTGACCCAGGTGTAACAGGTGTATTCAGCGCATACGCATTAAAACATTACTTCGATGAAATTCATTACATCGACATCTTAGATGCAAATGCTGGTGATCATGGATATCCTTTCGCTACAAACTTCAACCCAGAAATTAATATTCGCGAAATTACAGCGAATGGTCGTTACTGGAAAGAAGGTAAATGGGTAGAAACAGAACCATTAGAGTATAAAGAAGTTTATAACTTCCCTGAAATTGGACCTAAGGATATGTATCTTCTATACCATGAAGAATTAGAATCTTTAGCGAAAAACATTAAAGGTATTAAACAAATTCGTTTCTGGATGACGTTTTCTCAAAAATATATCACGCACTTAAACGTTTTAGAAAACGTTGGTATGACATCAATTGAACCTATCGAATTTGAAGGTAAAATGATTCAACCACTTCAATTCTTAAAAGCGGTATTACCAGATCCAGCATCTCTTGGACCACGTACTAAAGGGAAAACAAACATTGGTTGTATTTTCCGTGGCGTTAAAGATGGCGAAGAAAAAACTTACTATGTTTACAATGTATGTGATCACGAAGAATGTTACCGTGAAGTTGGATCGCAAGCGATTTCTTATACAACAGGTGTACCTGCAATGATTGGTGCGATGCTTGTAATGAACGGCACATGGCAAAAACCAGGTGTTTATAACGTAGAAGAATTCGATCCAGATCCATTCATGGAAGCTTTAAATAAATGGGGTCTTCCTTGGCAAGAAAGTTTTAACCCTGAACTAGTAGACCTTGAGTTAGAAAAAGAAGAGGCTAAATAATATGAAGCAAATCGATTGGACAAAAGTACCGTCTCCTAGTTACATTGTGGACGAGCGCTTACTTAAACGTAACTTAGAAATACTTAAATCGGTTCAAGATCGTACTGGCTGCGATATTTTGCTAGCTCTGAAAGGATTCTCGATGTTTTCAACATTCCCAATGGTTGGTCAGTACCTAAAAGGAATTACATCAAGTTCTCTATTTGAAGCTCGCTTAGGTTATGAAGAGTTCGGAAAAGAAGTTCATGCTTATGCACCAGCTTACGCAGAGCATGAAATTGACGAGTATTTGAAATATGTTGATCACATTGTATTTAACTCATTCGACCAATTAAACAAATACAAAGAGAAAGTTCAAAGCTTAGATAAACACGTTTCAATCGGATTACGTGTTAACCCAGGCTATTCAGAAGTAGAAACTGAATTATACGATCCATGCGCTTTGAATTCTCGATTAGGAATTCCTTTCGATCAATTTCGTCCGGACGAATTAGATGGCGTTGAAGGGATTCATTTCCATGCAATGTGCGAGCAGAACTCTGATGTACTAGAACGTATCCTTCCTCATTTCGAAGAAAAATACGGTCCTTACCTACATCAAATGAAATGGGTGAACTTTGGTGGTGGTCACCATATTACACGTCCAGATTACGATGTCGATAAACTAGTAAATTTAATCAATTATATTAAAGAGAAATACGATGTACATGTTATTTTAGAACCTGGTGAAGCTATTGCTTTAAATACAGGGTACTTAGTTACCACTGTTTTAGACATTGTGAATAACGGGATGGACATTGCCATTTTAGATTCTTCTGCGACTTGCCATATGCCAGACGTATTAGAAATGCCTTACCGTCCTCAAATTATCGGTGCTAGCACACCAAACGATAAACCACATACATATCGTTTAGGTGGAATGACATGTCTAGCTGGTGATGTCATTGGTGATTACTCATTCGATCAACCCTTGAAACCGGGAGACAAAGTGGTCTTCACTGATATGGCCCATTATACAATGGTAAAAAATCATATGTTTAATGGTGTCAACTTACCAAGCATTTGCTTGTTCAACGAAGAAGAAGGCGTTAAAGTCATTCGTCGATTCGGCTACGAAGACTACCGCAATCGTTTATCATAAGATAATAAGGCTTTGCAAGAGATTAACTCATTGCAAAGCCTTTTTTATTTCTTCCTCAATTATTTAATTTGGTAGGTGTAAATTGTTTTCCAAATAAATACACAATCATAAAAATAATAAAGATCATAGCAGCCATAAATAGTAAAAAACTAACCGATTGTACTATTTGCAAATAGAATCCACCAACAAATGGCCCCATCAAACTGCCCAGGCTAAAAAATATTCCACAAAGTAAGTTCCCAGTAGGTAATAAATCTTTTGGCGTTAAATCCGCCATATAAGTAATCCCAAGTGAGAATGTTGATCCAAGAAACATTCCGGATACTAAAAATACGATTGCAATTAAGATTTCCGAAAACTCAAGAAAACTTCCTACCCCAAATACCACTGTTCCTGAAAGGAGAGCGAGTAACAGAACTTTCCTTCTTCCAATTTTATCGCCCAGAATCCCGATTGGTACCTGTGTTATGATTCCACCGATTGAAAAGGCGGATAAAATAATGGATACCATGGAAACATCATATTGTTCACGAAGTGCATACACAGGGAATAATGCGTTGATAGAAGTTTCTAGAACACCATATGCAAATGGAGGTAAAAATGCTATCCATGCATATTTAAAAGAAAGTTTATATCTTGTAAAACTAGAAGCTTCACGTGCATCTCCCTTTAAACTTTTAGGTCTTTCATTATGAATTAAAAATATCAATGACCAAGCCAATAAGCATAACACCGATGATACAATAAATGGAAATGCTTCTGATACATTAACAAGCGGTACCATTAAAGGCCCTACCGCAAATCCAACTCCAAAAGACAATCCATAGATTGACATACTCTTACCAAGCTTTTCAGATGAAGTCGAACTGGTTAACCAAGTCTGTGTAGCAAAATGCAAACAATGATCACCAATCCCAATTAATAAACGCAAAATAAACCAAAACATTACATTTTTCCATAACGGAAACATTAATAAGGAAAGAAAAACTAAAAATCCTCCAACCAATATGACGGGTTTATATCCATATTTTCTCAATGGCTGTTCAATAAATGGTGAAATAAGTAAAGTACCAATATATAAGCCTGTTGCATTTAATCCATTTATAGTGGATGAAACACCATCCGTTTCAAATATGATTGCAATTAGTGGTAACAACATGCCTTGCGAAAAACCCGATATAGATACTATGGCAATTAATGTCCAAAACTTGCGTTGTTCATAACTTACAACCGATCCCATGTTATCCTCCAACTGCTTACTATAATAACTTAAATATGGTAACACAATAATGAAATAAATCCTTCTAATTTTTTTAAGAAGACTAAATCTTTAAAATTAGTGGTTAATATTGTATTCAATCTACAATTAGCGTAAACTTCTATTGTCTACTTAAAATTTTTTCTTGATGCATATTTTTACATACTTTAGGAACATGCTAAAACTACGATGCGAAAAACTACATGAGGTGAAATAATGTCAAACTCCATTACAGATAAAGACCAACAATTAACCTACCTAAAAGAACGTCTTCAAATTTTTCTAGAAGTTCTAGATGCCATTGAACCTGAAACAACAAGTCTAGAAGATATAGACCGTTTAATCCAAATGATTGATGATGTTGAAGATAAAATTGAGCAATTTAATAACCGCGATAAATTAACGAAACAATAGTTTCAATGGGGAGTCTGACTTTAGAATCCCCCTTCCTTTGTAATAATTTAGTGAAATTCATTTAAAAGAAATGGGTGACAAGAAAGCATAGCTTTCTTGTCACCCATTTTTATTATTCTATTTTCAAAGTAATTGTTTAATTTACAAATTCGCTTCCATTTATTATAATAATTATAAATTAATAATTATTTTTAACTACATGTGGAGTAAATGAAAATCAATATCATTACTGAAATATATAGATACTGATAGTGATTTTCATTATCGAAGGGAGATTAAAATGGATATTCCTAATCGAGAAAATAAGTCCCTAAATGAGAATATAAAAATTCATGGTGAATTAATTGCTGCAATAATTTCTGGCTTCCTCATTCTTCTCGCTTGGCGTATGGAAGTTGGTGGTTTGACAACAGCTTCCTCTCTCGCATACCTAAGTGCTTTTCTGATTGGTGGTTATGCAAAAGCAAAAGAAGGTATTCAAGAGACTTTTCAGAATAGACGTCTTAACGTTGAGCTTTTAATGGTTTTTGCTGCAATAGGTTCAGCAATAATTGGTTATTGGACAGAAGGAGCCATACTCATTTTTATTTTTGCATTAAGTGGCGCCCTAGAAACATATGCAATGAATAAGAGCAAAAAAGAAATTTCATCTTTAATGGATCTTCAGCCAGAAGAAGCATGGCTTGTTCGTGGATCGTTCGAGCCAATAAAAGTTCCCGTTTCATCGTTATCCGTTGGTGATCATTTGTTAATTAAACCAGGGGAACGCATACCTGCAGACGGAGAAATCATTAAAGGATCATCAACGATAGATGAATCTGCTATTAGTGGAGAGTCAATGCCTATTACAAAACAAGTGAAAGATCATGTATACGCAGGTACAGTCAATCTAAATGGAACAATTACAATGAATATGACAATACCAAATTCGGAAAATTTAGTTCAAAAAATCATTAATCTTGTCCAATTTGCACAAAGTGAAAAATCACCTTCGCAGCAATTTATTGAACGATTTGAAAGTATTTATGTCAATTTTGTTTTAGTTGCAGTCTTACTTATGATGTTTTTACCGCATTTCCTTCTTGGATGGGATTGGATGACAACTTTTTATCGTGCAATGGTTTTACTTGTAGTAGCATCACCTTGTGCACTTGTAGCATCCATCATGCCTGCTACACTTGCTTCTATTTCTAATGGAGCGAAAAATGGGATTTTACTTAAAGGTGGTGTCCACCTAGAACATTTAAGTGCTATGAAATTATTAGCTTTAGATAAAACTGGCACCTTAACTTTGGGAACTCCCGAAGTAACAGATATAATTGTTCGGGAAGGTTTATCGAAAGTTGAAACCCTTGCTACATTAGCATCTATAGAAGTACAGTCAAATCACCCATTAGCACAAGCAATAACTAGGTATGTAAAAGAGCAAAACATTGAGATTCAACAAGGAATTGATATTGCAGATATTCCTGGTTGTGGGTTAAAGGCAACAATCAATCATCAAACTTATCTAGTTGGAAAACCTGATTTCGTTGGTAAAATGGAGACACAAAACTTTGCAAACAATGCCGCTTTAAAACTAACAGAAGAAGGGAAAACAGTTATCTTCATGAAAGACGAAGAAGGCATTGCTTGCCTGATTGCATTAAAAGACACTATTCGTGATGAAGCAAAACAAGCAATCAATCAGTTAAAAGAAATAGGCATTCAAATTGCTATGCTTACTGGTGACAACGAAACAACTGCGAAAGCAATTGCTAAGGAAACAGGTGTGAGTAAATATGTTGCTGAATGTCTTCCGGAAACAAAGGTCAATGAGATTCGAAAGTACCTAGACAATTATCAATATGTTGGAATGGTTGGCGACGGCATTAATGATGCACCGGCATTAGCAACTGCAACTGTTGGAATTGCGATGGGTGGCGGTACAGACATTGCATTAGAAACAGCTGATATAGTCTTAATGAAAAATGACTTAAGCAAGATTGCCTACGCTGTAAAATTATCTAAAAAAATGCAACGAATTGTTAAGCAGAATATCATTTTCTCTCTTGCGGTCATTGCTTTATTGATCATCTCAAACTTTTTGCAAATGGTTGATTTACCATTTGGAGTAATAGGTCATGAAGGAAGTACCATTCTAGTCATTTTAAATGGTTTACGAATGCTGAGACAAAATATATAAAAAAGCTTTCGCTTAAATGCGAAAGCTTTTTTATGATGTACTTGCCCTTTTTAATTTCTTCATTAATTTTCGTTTTTGCATCGTGGCATTAATTAACCCGCCAAAAATTAATATCATTCCTGTAAAGTACAACCAAAGCATTAATACAATGACACTTGCGATACCACCATAAGTAGAAAAAATGTTACCGAAGTTGTTAATGTAGAAAGAAAAAGCATAAATTAAAACAACCCATGCAATTGCAGAAAAAATTGCACCCGGAATAACGCTGAAGAATTTCAACCTTGGATCTGTATTAGGTACAATCCAATACATTAAAAGCAGAACAATAAAAATAAGCAGTGGTGGAAGAATCCATTGTACATATTGCCAGATAGACAGGAAGGATTTTTCCACTCCAAAGTAATGAAATAATTGGAATCCATATCTTAGACCAAAAATTGTTAACATTAAAGCAATGAGGATAATGATTACTAGAGCTATTGTAAATACAATTGACCAACCACGAACAATTAAACTATGCTTCGGTTTAGTATCGTAAGCTTCGTTTAGCGCTTTAATTAGTGCATCAACTCCCCTTGAAGCTGACCAAATTGTCCCAATAATGCTTATTGAAATGATTCCACCATTATTTTGACTTGTTAAAATGTCAACTAGTGTACCTTGTGTTAATAAAAATACTTCCGTTGGTACAACAGATTCCATAAAGTCAAAAACATGCTCCTGATTTAAATTCAATAATGGAAGTAACGCAACTAAAAATATTAATAGTGGAAAAAAGGACAATAAAAAGAAGTAAGCTAGTTGAGCTCCCAAACCTGATACATCAACCTTTATCATTCGTAAAATAAAATCTTGGATCAATCCTTTAAAAGTCGTCACGTCTATCTTTGACGGATCGGGAAATAGGAAGGATGTAACCGTGTTAAGACCTTTTTTATCAGTTGATGCACTTTTGCCCCCACTCATATTCTAGGCCCACTTCCTTTCACTTGCAGGGTTAAATTAGTTTAGTGAATTTGGATTTAGCGTTGTTTTAGTCTCTTCTACGATATCCTGTACAGCAACTGGTATCTCTTTTACCTCATCTATTTTATCCTTTATGAAAGAAACATTATCCTGTGTTGTCTCATAGAGCTTTTGAACTTGCTCTATCTTTTTCTCGATAATTTGTTGAAGTTCATCTCGATGCGATGCATAATATTGTACAGTATCCTTTGTGTTTTTCAGACTATTAATTGTATGTTCTCGCGTTTTACGGTCCAACATACTAATTGCTCCTCCAATAAGAGCACCAATAATCATCGATTTAACTAATTTGCTTTCACTCATTATAATTACCTCCTAGACAAATCATTATTTGAAGAATAAGTGTTATACTTTTATTGTAATGAAATTATGGTTGTTTTTAAAGTAAGCACTCAGTATTGATAGTTTCTGTTGACATCTTGTTTGTTGAATGAAATGATATTTTAGTAAATATTGAAAGGTGGATATGTTATGGATTTATCAAACCCATCAAAAGAAAATGTTATTTTTATGATTGAAAATATTAAAGAAAAGCTTCGTATGGTCAATGTTGACGCTATGAAATCCGAGCATTTTACAGATGAGCATTACGAAGATTTACATTACCTTTATGAAATGGTTATGAAACGCAATACATTTAGTCCAAGTGAAATGCAAGCAATTGTTTCCGAATTAGGATCATTAAGAAAGTAAGCCATTAGAAAAAGAAGTTCAATAAGGAAATGAAAAATGTTTTCGCTATAGCTTTTGCTAACGTGAAGTATTTTACACCCTTACAGAACTTCTTTTTTCTATACTAAATATAAATAAGACGAAATGCTTATTTTACTACTTCTTATTATTTTGTAGAGCCACGGCAATTTGTGAACCTATTTTAGCATTATTTTTTACCAATGCAATATTAGCATCCAACGATTTCCCTTCTGTTAAATCTTTTACTTTGCCAAGTAAAAATGGTGTTACATTTTTACCCTTAATGCCTAATTCTTCCGCTTCTTTTAAGGCTTTCTCAATAATTCCGTTAATAAATGAAGATTCAAGTGCATCTTCAGCTGGTATAGGGTTGGCAATAACAGCACCGCCTCTTAAACCAAGATCCCATTTAACACGCATCATATCAGCAATCTCAACTGGCGAGTTCGCTTTAAAATTCACACTAAATTCGCTATCCCTTGTATAAAACGCTGGTAACGTTTCTGTTTGGTATCCAACAACAGGAACACCTTTTGTTTCTAAATATTCAAGCGTTAGTCCAATATCTAGTATTGATTTTGCACCTGCACATACAACTGCTACATTGGTTTGTGACAATTCTTCTAAGTCTGCAGAAATATCCATCGTTTCTTCAGCACCGCGGTGTACACCACCAATGCCTCCTGTCACAAACAACTCAATACCAGCTAATTCCGCAGCGATCATTGTTGCTGCAACTGTAGTTGCTCCTAGTTTCTTTGTAGCAACTAAATATCCTAAATCTCTTCTTGAAGCTTTGGCTACATCTTTAGCATTCCCAAACATTTCTAGCTCTTCATCTGTTAAACCAATTTTAATTTTCCCATCTATAATCGCAATCGTTGCAGGTACTGCACCATATGAGCGTACTATTTCCTCTACTTCACGAGCTGTTTGAACATTTTGTGGGTAAGGCATTCCATGCGAAATGATCGTTGATTCTAATGCAACAATAGGTAATCCTTTTTCTTTTGCTTCTAATACTTCTTTTGAATATGATAAATATTTTTCCATTTAACAATTCCTCCAGTTAGTTAATTCTTCATGTGATAAGTTATCTCGTACTGTTTTATCGGACTCAATTGTTTTAGATGCATTATATAGTCCCATTTTGACTGCATCTTCAAATGATTCTCCATTTAATACTCCATGCATTGTTGCTCCTACAAATGCATCTCCAGCTCCTGTTACATCGCTTACTTCATTTACTCTCACAGCTTGTATATGCTTAATTCCTGATTCATTTCCTATATAAACTCCGTTATCACCTAAAGTTAATACGACATTTTTAGCGCCCATTTGAATCAACCGCTCAATAGCTAGTTCACAATCTACCAATTGTTCAATTCTTCCGTTTAAATAAGTCTCAGCTTCCTCTAAATTACAAATGAAATATGAGACACCTTTTAAATTATCTGGTGCGTTTTTCATTTTTACAGCTGATACAGGAATAATTGCAAATTCAATATTTCTTTTCATTGCAATATCCTTTAAGTATTCAACCGTTTCCTTCGGGCAATTTAAGTCGACAATCATACACCGTGCATTTGCCAATATGGATTCATGTTTTTTAAAAATGTCCGGCAGCAAGGAATCATAAATGGACATATTGGCTAATCCTAAGACTAACTCACCATTTTTATCTAAAACTGCTGTATACGATCCTGTTTTTTCACTGTCCATTTTTTCAACTAGATCCAAATCGATATACATACTGCTTTGTTCTTCTATTAATGCTGCATCTTGGTCCTGCCCTAATACCGAGATTAGCTTTACTGAATTACCTAATCTCCCCATATTTTCAGCAATGTTTCTTGCAACACCACCAACACTGATTGAGACTAATGCAGGATTAGATGAGCCAACCTTCACGTCGCCATGAATATGAAATTTACGGTCTACATTAGCGCCACCAATTACGATAACAGCCTCTTTTTCGGGTAATATATATGCCCGCCCTATTATTTCACCCTTCTTAATTAACCCCGAAATGATATTTGCTAATGTAGGTCTTGAGATAGATAATTGGCTAGCCATTTCTTGTTGTGATAAGTAGGGATTCTTTTTTATCATTTCTAGAACTAGTTTTTCCTTCTCATTCAAATTAGGCCCCCCTAAATAAACATTTGTTTAAAATTATAAACTATTGTTTTGAAAAAGCAAGAAAAAAGACAAAACTCCACATTATCATGGAATTTTGCCGTTTCCTTATTCAATATTATTCTTTGTTCCATCTTCATTAATTAGCTGTTGGATTAACACTTCAACTCGTCTATTTTGTGCTCGACCTTCTGCTGTATCATTCGTCGCAATTGGTTTATATTCCCCGTATCCTTTTGCACTGAAATAGCTTGGGTCTAATTCTGGATTACGCTCTAATATGATTTCCAACAGATTTACAGCACGCATGACAGATAAATCCCAGTTAGAGCTAAATTGTGCACTATTTTGAGGCACGTTGTCTGTGTGTCCCGTAATGGTTACATGACGAAGCGGGTCTAACTCAAGTATTTTAGATAACTCATCTGCTACACCAAAATACTCTGCTTTCACATCTGCTTTCCCAGGATCGAAAAGTACATTATCGTGAATTGTAATTATCAAACCAGCACCAGTCATAGAAGTTGCAAATGTGTCTTCTAATTCATTAACAGCGATAAAATTATCCACTTCATTTTGAATTTCTTTTAGCGCTTCTTGGTCTTCTAAATAAGCTTGATTTTCTTCAGATACTTTTCCCACAACTTGTGATTGTTGAATTGCGGCATTTTCATCCATAAATCCAGTACCGCCATCAAAAATTTGTGAAAACACTTGTGACATTTGCTCCATTTTTTCTTGATCAACAGTACTTGAAGCAAATAGCACAATAAATAAAGCTAAAAGTAGTGTAAGAATATCAGCATAAGGTACTAGCCATGATTCTGGAATATGTTCTTCATGCTTTTTATGACGTTTAGACTTCTTTGCCAAGGCCATTCGCCCCGCTTTCATCCATTATTTTTTTACGTTCTTCTCTTGTTAAATAGGATGCTAGTTTTTGTTCAATAACACGAGGAGCTTCACCTTCAAGAACTGACAATATTCCTTCAATCATCATATTTTTTTGTCTAATTTCTTCAGCAGATTTACGTTTTAATTTATTCGCAAATGGATGCCATAAAACATATCCTGTAAAAATACCTAGAAGTGTAGCAACGAAAGCAGCCGAGATGGCAACGCCTAATTTATCGATATCACTCATATCTTTTAAGGCTGCTATCAGACCAACTACCGCACCAAGAACTCCTAGAGTCGGCGCATATGTACCTGCTTGTGTAAAAATACCAGCCCCACTTGTATGACGTTCTTCCATCGCTTCTACTTCTTCTGTTAATACGTCTCGAATATAATCTGCGTTTTGTCCGTCAATCGCTAAAGTTAGACCATTTTTTAAGAAAGGATCTTCAATTTCTGCTGCCTTACTTTCAAGAGCTAATAATCCTTCGCGTCGAGCCAAATCTGCCCAACTAGAAAACATTTTAATAATTTCATAGTCATTCGTTAATTTGCTCTCTTTAAACAGAATACCAAATAGTTTTGGCACACGTTTTAATTCCTTCATAGGAAAGGCAATTGTTACTGCTGCTACTGTACCTAAAATAATGATAAATATTGCTGCGGGGTTTATTAACGCATCTGGTGTTACACCTTTAAACATCATACCTACTATCAATGCTGCGAAACCAAGAATGACCCCTACTAATGAAGAAATATCCATTTATTTACCTCCAAGTTACTCGTTATATATTATTTCGACAATATTCTTATTTTTTTTACAGTATTCTAATTAAGTATAATGATTGAAATTACTTTTCGAACAAATCGTGAACGTTTCAACTAATTTAATGGCTCTTTGGAAATAATGTTACCTTATAACTTGGTCCTTTAGAATATTACCAACTTCACCATACATGACTGTATATTGGCAAGAGTTTTTTCCTAATTCCACTACCATTCCTTACGAAATCTATAGTATAATGTACCATAGAGTATTTGTTTAATAGAAAGGGGCATGACTTGTGGGCTTATATATTTCAACTGTTTTAGGTTTCTTTGCGCTTATAATGGTCAGTTTAGCAATGTTCGTCCATTATTTACGTGTAGGTTTAGATTCTCACTCATCTGTTAAAATTGATCCAAAACCAACAAATGAAAAATTATCATAATCATTGAGTCGGCAAAATTCTTTTGAGTTTTGTCGACTTTTTTTACAATAACTTATATATTTAATAGGAAATATGGAATTCAAGGGAGAGATTAGGAATGACATCTTTAAATGACATATTAAGTTTTAACGAATCATTTGTTGAATTTAAACAATATGAACCTTATGTAACTTCAAAATTTCCTGATAAAAAAATTGTTATTTTAACATGTATGGATACCCGACTTGTAGAACTACTACCTAAAGCGATGAATCTTAGAAATGGCGATGCTAAAATCGTTAAAAGTGCTGGAGCTATTGTAAACCATCCGTTTGGATCTGTAATGAGAAGTATTCTTGTTGCAGTTTATGAACTTAAGGCAGACGAAGTTTATGTGATTGGACATCATGATTGTGGTATGAGTTCTGTAGATCCTCACAAAATGATTGATAAGATGATTGATCGTGGAGTAAACAAAGATATTATGAATATCTTACAATACTCTGGTGTTAATTTAGTTGAATGGTTAAGAGGATTTGGCGATGTTAGTACAAGTGTAAATAAAAGTGTTGATTTATTAAGAAACAATCCTTTAATGCCACAAGGTATTCCAGTACACGGCTTAATTATGGATCCGAATACAGGGAAATTAGACCTTGTGACAGATGGAAACGAGTACTTAAACATATAAGAAAAATGCCTTTCAGGTGGAGATTCCTTTGAAAGGCATTCATGAATTTCTTAAGTAGTTTGATTGGATTTTTCTATTGGGGCGTATGCTTCTATTAGACAGTATAGACCGATTTTCACTTCATTTTGTCCTCGAGAACGCTTCTATTGGACGGTTTCCTTCGTTTTTCACTTCGTTTTGTCCTCGAGAACGCTTCTATTGGACAGTTTCCTTCTATTTTCACTTCATTTTGTCCTTGAGAACGCTTCTATTGGACAGTTTCCTTCTATTTTCACTTCATTTTGTCCTTGAGAACGCTTCTATTGGACAGTTTCCTTCGTATATCACTTCGTTTTGTCCTTGAGAACGCTTCTATTGGACAGTTCCCATCGATTTTCACTTCGTTTTGTCCTCGATAACGCTTCTACTGGACAATTTCCTTCGATTTCCACTTCGTTTTGTCCTTGAGAACGCTTCTATTGGACAGTTTCCTTCTATTTTCACTTCATTTTGTCCTTGAGAACGAGAGCGTATTAAATTTTGTGTAAATGGTTAAACTTTCCAATAAGAGGAGGATGACCATTATGCAAAATTACGAAAATATGACGATTAAGGATTTAGCCAGGGAGTGTCAATCTGTCGATGACATCATTGAGATGATGAAATCTTTATTTAAAGAAACATTACAACTTGTATTTGAAGCTGAAATAGAGGATCACCTGGGCTATACAAAACACAGTTCTCAGGGAATTAACACTGGTAATAGTCGAAATGGATATAGAACAAAGGTTATTAAGACAAAGTTTGGTAATACAAGATTAAGTATTCCCAGAGATCATAATGGTGAATATGAGCCACAAATTGTTAAGAACTATGAGTCATCGATTAATGGTCTAGAGGAACAGATTCTAGCCCTCTATTCCAAAGGAATGTCTACTAGAGATATTGAGTCACACATGAATGATATATATGGTGTAGATGTTTCGCCTAGTTTAGTTAGTAAAGTGACAGATAAAATTCTACCACAAATAGTTGAGTGGCAATCTCGTCCGCTGGACCGAGTCTATCCCATTGTTTATCTAGATGCTGTTCACTTTAAGGTAAAGCATGAAAATCGCATTATCAATAAGGCAGCTTACACAGTTCTAGGTGTTAATTCCGATGGAATAAAGGATATTTTAGGAATATGGATTGGAGAAAATGAGAGCGCAAGCTTTTGGTTGAGTGTCTGTACTGACCTTAAAAGTCGTGGTGTTGAAGATATTTTGATTGCTTGTAAAGACGGACTTTCGGGCTTTTCAGAAGCGATTCAAAGTACATTTCCACAGACTCATATTCAGTTATGCGTGATTCATCAAATACGTAACACAATGAAGTATGTTGCATCAAAGGAACGACAAGCATTTATGAATGATTTAAAGAAAGTCTATAAAGCTTCCATTCTAGAACAAGCTGAACTGGAATTTAAAAAACTAAAGGAATCATGGAATAGCAAATATCCGAAGGTTATTGAATCATGGGAAGAAAATTGGTTAGAGCTGACGACTTACTCTCCATATCCAACGGAGATTAGAAAGATTATATATACTACTAATACGGTTGAGGGATTCCATCGGCAGTTAAGAAAAGTGACAAAAACTAAATCAGCTTATCCTACAGACAATGCATTAAAGAAAATCATCTATTTAGCTACTATGGATGCAATTGAAAAGTGGAATAAGCCAATTCCAGGATGGCTAGAATGTGAAGGACAATTTAAAATATTATTTGCGGGTCGCATTTAGTTGGCTTTTTCATTTGATTAAGTTCTGTCGTGTTGGGCTTCGCTACGCTTTGCCCAAAAGTTTAACGCTTTCTTCAGCCCAAAAAGGAATAGAAAAAGAGAGAGCAACTCTCCCCTTTTTGGTCTATCTGTTAAGTGCTCAGGTTGCTCTTCAGCAGAGCCTTATCCCCTTAATAGATAATAAAAGTATTAACATAATTTGAGAAAGTCATTCATTTACACAAAATAATTTACATTCCCTCGAGAACGCTTCTACTGGACAATTTCCTTCGATTTCCACTTCGTTTTGTCCTTGAGAACGCTTCTACTGGACAATTTCCTTCGATTTTCACTTCGTTTTGTCCTCGAGAACGCTTCTATTGGACAGTTCCCATCGATTTTCACTTCGTTTTGTCCTTGAGAACGCTTCTATTGGACAGTTTCTTTCGATTTCCATTTCATTTTGTCCTTGAGAACGCTTCTATTGGACAGTTTCCTTCGATTTTCACTTCATTTTGTCCTTGAGAACGCTTCTACTGGACAATTTCCTTCGATTTCCACTTCATTTTGTCCTTGAGAACGCTTCTATTGGACAGTTTCCTTCTATTTTCACTTCATTTTGTCCTCGAGAACGCTTCTATTTCCATTTCGTTTTGTCCTTGAGATTCTCCTTTTTTGGACTACTATTCCCTTCCCCCTAAACTTTCCAATAACTCTCCATGTGAACACTTCTATTGGAAAGCCCCAAGGATACTTATCCATGACCATCTCGGTCACCTTCACAAGTCCTAGTCATATTAATTATCCTCTAAAATCTTCTTGTAAAAGGGCATACATATAGTGATCTTCCCAAATACCATTAATATAAAGTAATTTTCTTAACAAACCTTCCCTAATAAATTGGGCACGTTCTAGAACTTTTATTGAACCTTCATTTTTAGGTGATACATATGCTTCAATTCGATGTAAATTCAGATCGTTAAAGGCAAATTTTACCAAACTATTCACTGCTTCAGTTGCAATTCCTTTTCTCGTAAACCTTTCATCGATTGAGTAACCGATAAATGCACTAGAGTATGGCAGTCTCTTTATTGCATATAAGGAGATGTGACCTATTAGTTGATGTCTTCCTTTTGTATATATTCCAAAGGAGTATTCGCGGTTTACCCTCATTAATTGTATACTCTCCAAGATTTTTCTAAGTTGTGCATCTTCGGTATAAAAAAAATCTTCATGTAAGGGTTCGTATTGCGCCCAAAAATATTTATTCATTGTAAGAAGTTCCGATAAGCTTCTTGCATCCGACTCAATAAAAGTACGCAAATAGCACCGTTCTCCCTCTAATTTAACCACTTGATCACCTTTTTTCTGAAGTAAATTAAAAAACTTTCTCACCATCATTACACCTTACCTGTGCCCTTTCTATAGTGGTTATTTCAGCTTTATAAGAGTTAAGTACTTTTCTTCATTTTTTACCAGTACACTTTCTTTATTCAGATAAGCTAAGTTTGGTTCTTAATAATTATTTTTATATGAGTAATGGTATAGAAATCCCCTACGAATTACCTCTACATTTACCCAATTAATTGTTCCCTCTAATATTTTTATGCGTGCGTAATGTTTATTATTTCCTGGTACTAATATCCAAGGTGCAAAGGAGTTCATGTGCAGGTAATTTTGTCCAAAACCCTTGTAAATAATGAAACTGTTATTCATATGGTTGAGGAGCTGAAATTGAATTAACAACAAAACCCCGTGGATCAAATCTTTTTATGGCTCCGTCTTTTCCAGCAGCATCCATTCCTTCAAAAATGATAATTAACCCTATATTATGTTTAAATATAAATTGTTGTATATTTAATAATGAAAACTGAAGATTTTTTAACTCTTGTTGTCTATTGTCATATTTAATTTAAGATTTTTAATTTTTTCCAACAATTTCACTCCTAATGAAGGGGGTTATTAACATTTTACAAAATTAATATGACATTGGAAATTGTTGTTGAAATTTATTTATATGTATATAATTTTATAGAAAGGAGTGAACATCGATGGGTCGGTTAGTCGCATTACTTATCTCCATAATAGCTGTTGCGATTTTTACCGTTAATGCATTCTGGCTACAATGGAATGGAGCATCATCAATTGAAATAATTAATCGTTTACCAGTTTTATTCACACCTTCTAATTACGTATTCATTTTTTGGATTGTTCTATTTGCTTATCTACTTTTATGGATTTTAAAGTATTATCATCATCGAAACACGAAAGAACAAATTACAATGTTTCAAACGGTATTATTCGTACTAATAGTTATTTTACAAATTGCATCTATAAATAGTTGGCATAGCGAACAATTCATTGCTTCATTAATCCTTCTAGGATTACAGCTCATTTCATTATTTGTACTATATATGACTTATCCATTAGAAAAAAGTTCGATATCTCATCGCTATCCTATAGCAGTATATTTTAGCTGGATACTATTTTTGTTTATTTTAGATATCTGCTATGTATTAGTACATATTCAATGGCACGGTTTTGGTTTAAGTAACGCATTATGGGCTGTATTAATAATGACTTTGGGAAGTGCAATTGTCCTTCATCTTCGTTATCACCATCATGATGTTGCATCTCCTGTCGTATTTATTTGGTGTTATATTGGCATTGCCATATCTAACGGTTTTGATGAATTATTAGTTACTACAGCAGCACTGTTCTTAAGCGGTGTGATGATTGTTGGGATATTGTTTATCAAAAAAAATCCTGTTTCCTCTAAGTAATTTAGAGAAAACAGGATTTTTATTATTCTTCAATTTTTGTAATGATGATTGGTTTATCCTTTGTAACAACAATTGTATGTTCGATTTGAGCAACAAGTGATTTGTCAGGTGTCACAAATGTCCAACCATCACCAGATTCTACAATATGCTCAGCTTTTTCAGAAATGAATGGCTCTACTGCCAATACCATTCCTTCTTTCAAGATGGTAGAATCCCAAGCGTCAAAATAGTTCAATACATGATCTGGAGCTTCGTGTAATGCACGACCAACGCCATGACCAGTTAAGTTCATAATTACATGTAAACCATTATCTTTAGCTTCACGTTCCACTGCTTTTCCTATTTGATTTAACTTAGAACCTGCTTTTACTTTTGTCATTGCACGTTCAAAAGCAGATTTTGCTACTTTACATAATTTTTCCTTTTCATCGTAGCCACTACCAACAACAAATGATATTCCCGTATCTGCAAAGTATCCATTTAGAGAACCAGAAACGTCTACGTTTACTAAATCCCCTTCATTAATAACTCGATCTCCAGGAATACCGTGTGCCACTTCATGATTAACACTTATACATGTATAGCCAGGGAAATCGTATTCCCCTTTAGGTCCTGATATAGCTCCTGCCTCATCGAACATGCGCCCAGCAATATCATCAAGTTCCTTCGTTGTAATTCCTGGTTGTGTTGCCGCCTTCAAAGCATCTCTTATTTCAGCACAAATACGACCGATTTTTTTTAGGGATTCTAATTCTTCTTGTGTTTTAACAATCATTATTTAAACGTTCCTTCCTATACCAATATCTTTATATAATATACCACATTTGTTGTAATCAATTAGGCTGTAACACTTTAAATAAGTTTCAAGAGGGATATTTAACTTTTGCAATCCATCTAGTCCGGAATAGAAGTCGCATTAAATACCAATAATTGTATCAATTACTAAATATCTAATTATTCAATTGGAGGTAATTATATGTTTAACTCGAAATCGTTATCAGCTATAAGTTATTTAAGTATTTTTTTTGCTCCGTTTTTACTTCCTATTATCTTATTTTGCGTATCAAAAGAAAGAGAAGTAAAATATCATGCAAAAAGAGCATCCATATCGCATCTAATCCCTACTATTCTTGGAGCAATTATTTCCTTCTTTGCACTTATGAGTCTGTTTTCATTTAACGGTACTTTATATGATTCGTCCTTTTATGCAAATTTTATGTTTTGGATGTTTCTATATTTTGTTATCTCAATAATTATCGTTATTTGGAACTTAGTTCAGGCAGTTCGTATTTATCGCTAAAAAATTGATGCCCATTACATCAAGTTGTAATGGGCTTAGTTGATTATTTAAGGAGAATGGATGTTTTACTGTACCCTTCTTTTCGCTTCTCGACTTGAAGAATTGCAGGCATGGCTGCTTTTAGTTCGGCTACATGAGAAATAACACCAATCATCCGGCCAGTTTTCTGTAAGTCTATTAACGTGTCAATTGCTTTCATTAGAGATTCTTCATCTAAAGATCCAAAACCTTCATCAATAAACATTGTATCAATTCGTACATTTCCTTGGTAGCTTTGTATTACATCTGCCATCCCCAACGCTAAGCATAACGAGGCATTAAACTTCTCTCCTCCGGATAATGATTTCACATCTCGGGATTGCCCAGTGTAAGTATCATAAACGTCTAAGCTTAGCCCACTCTGTCTACCATGGGATTCTTGTCGGTCAGAACATTGTAAATAAAATTGCCCTTTGGATAAATTTTTTAGTCGAATATTTGCTGCTTCTGTAATTTGTTCTAGATAGCCCATTTGTACATATCGTTCAAAGGAAATTTTTCTATTATTTTGACCGCGTAAAATATTATATAAATCCACGATACGGTAAGAAGAAACTTCAAGTTCTTCAATTTCAGTTGTAATTTTTATTAATTTGTTTAAATAATCTAAACAGATTTCCTTACAATTATTAGATTCGTTTAAGTTTTGATGAGCTCTTTCGTAGTCTCTCTTTAACCCATCTAACTCCTCTTCTAATGCTGACAAATCTACCTTTTCTATATTTTGCAACTGTTCTTTCTCTTTATTTACTTGTTCTGTTAATGAATGCAGAACATTCATGTAGTTTAAATATTGATCATGTAACTGCCTAACTTCTACTTCTGACCGTTTTGCCTTTAAAAACTCTTCAATCGTTTCAAACCCAGAGCCCACAAGAATCTCCATAAATTCACTTTTCAAATTTTTAAATTTTATGGTGGATTCTTCTAATTGTTTCGATGTCATGTTAAGTGTTTCACCATTCGTAAGTACTTCTGTTTGAGCTTGTTGATAGCTTTTTTGCGCATGCTCCCAGGCAGCATATAATTGATCCTTAAGACTCACTGCTTGATTTAATGCAAGCTGTAAATCATGTCGGGTTTTTAAATTATTAGGAATTGATAAACGTTTTTGTTCTAGAATAGTTTGTTGCTGTATTAATTCACTTTTTTTGTCTCGAACTAGTTGATCTAACTGCTTATAATCAAGTTCTAGCTGCTGTTGTTCACTTTCTAATTTTTTAAATTGCTGTTTAAGTTCTGACAGCAATTTATTATCATTTTGTAGTTTAACAACCGTTTCCCTAACCTCATTGAATCTTTCAATCATTTCAGTTTGATTATCTAAAGAAACATTGAAGCTTTGAAGTTCCTTATAAATTTCCTCTAGCTGTGAATTTGCAGTTTTTAAATCAGACTGGCACTCAGCTTTCATTTGTTGTTTTTGATCTAAAATAGCTTTTAATTGTTTCATTTCTTTTTCATCAACAATGTCACTTAGTTCCCGATGTGTAACATGGTGTTCTCTACTTCCACATACGGGACAAGGAGTTCCTGGGCTTAAGCTGGAAGCTAATAAAGCTGCCTGGTTACTAAGCCAGTTTGCTTCTGTTTGATCATATACTTGTTTTGCTTTTTCATATAATCTAACGGTATCTTGGAACTGTTCGTTTAATAGTAGAATTTCCTTTTGTGTTTTATTATAACGTTCTATTGCTTGAACTATTTCTTTTAAATTTGCTTGTTCTACCATTAATAGTGGAAGTTGCTCTAGTGTCAATTCCAATTGTTCAATTGAGGCTTCAATCGAAGCTTTATTGTTTTTCTTTTGCAAAATTTTTGTTTCTAAATTATTTACATGTTCTTGTAATTGGTTATTTTGATTGCTAATAGTGTTTACTCTCTTCACTTGGTTGTCTATTTCTTCGAAGATAGGAATTAGCTTTTCCAATTCATTGACATGCTTAAATGCTTCATCGCGCTTGTCTTGCTTATGTTTTTCAATATCGAAATACTTTTTTTGTTCTTCTAGGTTTATTTTTGATATTTCATACTGCTTATTAACTTCTACAAGTTTTGCCCTTTGTTGTTGCACTTCTCTTTCAAGCAAAATTAACTGTTTATAAACTGGGTCAATCTGACTTGCCTTTATTGCGATATCATACTCCATTTTCATTTTCTCGAAATACTGTTTCTTACTTGCTATTTCAAACAGTTTCTTTTGATTTTGTTCGTATGCATCAATACGCTCATTTAATGATTTATGAGCAACATAGTCATTATATTTTTGTTGGTGCAATTCAAACGCTCTTTTGTAAAGTTCTCTATCTTCAATTATTTTTTGCTCATAAAATTGAAGCTCGTTCTCTAGTGCTGTTTGAATTTGATTGATATTAGAATTTTTATCAAGTGTGGTAAATAAAATAGATTCGCGATTAGGTAAAGCACCTGACAGTTGTTCTAAGTAACTATTTTTCATAACCCTTGCTTCAGTTAACCTTTGTTCAGCATGTTGCTTTTTCTTTTCTAGTTTAAGGGCCATATCTCCATAACGATTTGTTTTAAAAATCTTACGAAGGATTTCTTCTTTATTTTCAGTTTGTGAAGTAAGAAGCTTGCGAAACTCCCCCTGTGGTAACATCACAATTTGGCTAAATTGGTCATATGTTAAGCCAATTAATTCTTCGATTTTATGGTTGATGTCTGTTACCTTTTGACGTTCTACTACAGCTACTTCCTCATTGGTTGGTAAAACCTCATAAAATTCATATTTTTCACCAGTAGCGGTTTTCCTTCCCTTTTTAACATGACCCATCTGACGTAAGATACGATAGTTTTTTTGTCCAAGTTCAAAAACTAGCTCAACAGATGTGTGAACGTCATCATCTGCAAAATCACTTCTCAACATCTTCGTATCTTTTCGATCCGACCCACTACCTTGTCCATATAACGCAAAGCATAATCCATCAAAAATCGTTGTTTTGCCAGCACCTGTTGCACCAGATATAACAAAAAGGCGGTTGTCATGAAGCTTAGTAAAGTCAATGACTTCCTCATTTTTATATGGCCCAAACGCACGCATTGTTAACTTAATAGGCTTCATTTAACCACCACCATCTCTTTACTTTCTCTCTCATCAGCTAACATTTCGTCTAATACTTCTTGGAATAATTGTTGTGTTTCTAGAGAAGGCTCAGTTCCTGAAATTTCTTTATAAAATGCGTTAAATAAGCTGAAATCATCTAGCTGATTTCTAGATGTAATTTCTTCTGCAGTTAAATTGTTCTGAATACGAAGTGACTTTCGTTCTACATGCATTGCGTTTGGATACACAGTACGGATTTGTTCCATTGCTGAGACAACTGGTGTAAGATCCGTTAACCGAACAAAGACATAATCTTCACTAGCTTCATGTTTTAATATATCTTGCATTGTTCCTTCTACTAGTCTTAAATCTCTTTTTGGTGTAAAGATTCTCTTTGAAACTGTAGCTTGTCCATTTTTGTCTAAGTCTACTATAAGGAATCCTTTTTCGTGATTCGCTTCTGAGGAAGAGTATTTTAAAGGTGAACCCGAATAACGGATAGTTTCATTCAATACATAGTGTGCTCTATGTAGGTGGCCCAAAGCTGTATAATGGAAGGGGTTGAAATGCTCTGCACTTACATATTCAGAACCTCCAATTGCAAGTGGTCGCTCTGATTCGCTCGTATTCTCTTCAGCTTCTCCATGAGGTGTTACAAAAGCATGACCTATAAAGACATGTCTTTTCGTTATATCCATTTTTTCTTCTATTGCGTCAATTACTTTCTTCATCGCATCATTGAAGTTCGATATTGAATCATCATTGTATAAATGTTTGACAATTGAAGGTTCCGCAAAAGGAACTAAATAAAAATGGACCTCTCCAAATTCATCATTTAGTATAATTGGTTGAATATTTTCTTTTAGTTCACCTTCAATAAAAAGCCCGCTTGTTTTTAATAGCTGTTGACCAAATCCAACACGTGTTGGACTATCATGGTTTCCTGCAATACTAAGTACAGGGACTTTTTTCTTAAGCACAATATCAGCTAGGACATTATCGAGCAAATTAACAGCTTCTACTGGAGGAACTGCGCGATCATATAAATCACCTGCAATGATAACAACATCAGGCTTTTCTTCATCAATCGCTTGTAAAAACTGATTTAGAACATATTCTTGGTCTTCTGTCATATACACACCTTGTACGAGCTTTCCTAAATGCCAATCTGCAGTATGAAATATTTTCATCCTCTTACCTCCTGTATTATCGTAATGATATTCTATCAATATTTGAGTACAAAAACCACCTTTAACGTACAAATGTTCGCATTTTAATCTAAATAAAATATTACCAACTTTGTAATGTAACATTCCATTATAAATATAAAATAAAATTGAGAATGCCTGGGTAAAATAAAAACGCAAAAATGCTGTAAAAACAACATTTTTACGTTTTAGTTTTAATCATCAAGGATACCTATCTATCTAGTTCTATTTTAAAATGCCCAATTACCATTCCGGAAAATTGGAAGAGTACAGCCATCTGGAAGTATACCGTCAATCTCCATTTCAGGACCACCAATCATAAAATCTTCATGAGTTATCGATTTATTTATTCCTAAAGAATCGAATTGGCTTTCTTCTATATTACGGCCACCTTCATAACAAGTAGGGTACGCTTCACCTATTGCTAAATGATTTGATGCATTTTCATCAAACAACGTATTGTAATATAAAATACCTGAAGTTGAAATTGGTGACTGATGCGGAACTAATGCCACTTCACCTAAATAGCATGAATTTTCATCAGCTGTAACTAATTCATGTAGGAGATCATTACCAACCTTCGCCTCAGCTTTTACTATTTTTCCATTTTCAAATGTCAATGTAAATTGATCTATGATGTTCCCTTGATAAACGAGTGGTTTCGTGTTCGTTACATAGCCATTGACACCATATTTAGAGGGTAAAGTAAATACCTCTTCGGTAGGCATATTTGCAATGAAGGTCGTACCATCAGGTGTTTTACTACTTCCTGTAACCCATAAATGCTTTTCGGGAAGATCAATGACTAAATCAGTTCCAGGTGCTCGATAATGTAATTTGGCATATTTCTTTTCATTCAGCATCTTTGCTCTTTCATCTAAATTATTTATATGCTGACGCCATTTTTCTACCGCGCTTCCTTCACCAATTCGGACCGTTTTAAAAATTGCCTCCCATAGAGCTGTTTCTTGTTGATTTTCTGGTAAACTTGGAAATACTTTTGCTGCCCATTTTTTAGACGGAACTGCTATGATGGACCAAGCAATGTCATCATTCATAATTGCTTTCCGATATCTCACTAATGCAGCACCAGATACTTTTTGATAGGCGGAAATTCTCGATACGGGGATTCCTGCTAATAAATCCGGATCATCAGCATCAATCCAAAGTATGGCCCCTTTTCGATCGATTACTTCATCTCTTTGAGCAGTAATCCATTTCGGGAACTTATGAAACTCTTCTTCAGCTCCATACTCGTAAAAGGAACGAGTAAAGTTTGGATCACTTAAATTCACTTGGACTCGACCTGCACCAGCTTCATACGCTTTTTTTACAACCACTCGTGTAAATTCAAGTGCATCTGTAGAGGTGTTAATTAATAAGTACTGGCCTTTTTGAATGTTAACTCCCACTTTTACCGCTAGTTCTGCATACTGTTCAAGTTTTTCATTAAAATCCATACTTTACCCTCGCTTTGAAACTGTTTTTGTATTTCCTTCTACGAATTCACCTTTATGCCATACCTTTTGAATTGATTTTACATTAAGTTCTCTAGTTAATTTTTTATATGTTTTTTCGTCCTTGTAGGACAGCAAAGTCAAAACTTCACCATCCGCTCCCGCGCGCCCTGTTCGACCAGAACGATGAGTATATTGTTCAATTGTATGAGGCACATCTACATGAATAACATGTGTTAATCCTTCAATATCTAATCCTCGTGCTGCTAAATCTGTTGCGATTAATATACGTGCTTCTCCTTTTCGAAATGAATCTAATGCCTTTTTACGTTCTTCCTTTTTCATATCAGCGTGAAGTGTCACGACTTTTGCATCATGGTATTTCAGTTTAGATTCTTTCATAATAACTTGATCAACATTATTACTAAAAGCCAGTCCCCTAACCCCTTCAATGTTTGCCAATCTTCTAAGCATATCAGTCTTATCACGTTCATCTACTTTTATAAATGAATGAATTACTTTACCCACTTTGACCATATCTTCGGGCTTAATTTGAATACTGATTGGTTGGAACATCATTCGACTGGCAACTAGTTTAATTTCATCAGTTATTGTTGCAGAAACAACGACTACTTGTCTGCCATATGCAGCACCTTCAATAAATGACTTTACGATAACACGATAATCGCGGCTTAGTAACTGGTCACACTCATCTAGGACAATCGTTTCAATTTCTTTCAATTTTAACTTATTCGCTTTTGCTAATTCATTCAATCGCCCAGGAGTCCCCACAACAATTGTTGGCTTTTTCTTGAGCTTTTCAATTTGACGAGCAGAATTTGCCCCCCCAATTAGTTGTTGGACTGTAATATTTGTTCCAACAATCCATTCACGAATGACTTCTACAATTTGCATTGCTAGTTCTTGTGATGGCGCTACAATTAATGCTTGGGTTTGCTTTTTACTTCCATTTACTTTATTTAGAATTGGTAATACGTAAGCAAGGGTTTTCCCAGATCCGGTTGGAGATTCGGCTACGATATCTTTACCATCTAACATTGCTGGTATCATCTCATCTTGTACTTTCATTGTTGTTTCAAATTTCCACTTACTTTGTAACGTTTCGTTTAATAAATCGATTACTGACATAAATATCCCACCTTTAGTTCTTGCGTTTAGTGTACCATATTCTAATTAAATTACACGATTATGGCCGTAAAAAGGAGAATTTTGAGGAATTTATTTAAAAGTATATTTGATTGGACGTTAACAAAAAAAGAGGTCTGTTTCTCTTATAAGACAAACAAACCTCATTCTTTGTAGTTTATACTTCTATTTTTTTTATTTGCCTATCTTTTAATAATTCATATCCACAGGCTATGATTGCGCTCTCTGCAAGTACTAGTAAAGAGTCAATATAAAGATCACCTAGTCTTAGCTCTTTATTTACAATAGATAGTTCTGTACATCCAAGAATAATTTTATCGCATTCTAAGTCTATCATTGCCTGTTCAATCAGTTGCCACTTGTTTTGGCTAACCTCTTCACCAGCTTTGACGAAATCATAAATGACAGACATGACTTCTTTTTGGACTGCTTCATCTGGTATGACAGGGTGAATACCAACTTCTTCTAATGCAATTTGGTACACACCAGATGTCAATGTACCATCTGTTGCTAAAATTCCGACACGCTTTGCCCCCAGTCTTGAAGCCCTCCTTGCAGTTTCCTTTATCATATGAATGACCGGAACTGGCGAAGAAACTAATAATTCATCATAAAAAGAATGAGCAGTATTGCAAGGAATACAAATAATATCCGCACCAGCAGATGCTAACTTATTAGCATCTCTAACTAAGTAAGGTATAGGATTCTCCTTTGAATCATCCAAAATATAAGCTGTTCTATCAGGTATCGTTGTATCATTATCAATGATTGTGTGTACATGATCCTGATCTTTTGATGCCTTTGTGAGACGAACAATCATTTCGCCAAGAAACATAGTAGCAAGTGGACCTACACCACCGATAATACCTAATACTTTTCTTTTCATGGTTATTCAGCCAAACCTTTTTTATTAAAGTATTTCTTATACTTACGATAATAATTTAAGCTATTTAGCGTTAATTTTATCCAACGTTTGAAATTCATATCTTTATTATAGAAAAGGGAATTTGTCCATTTCCCTTCACTAATTAATTTTTTCGCTTCTAGTTTTAATTTTGCATTTGAAGCATATTTAAATAAAACGCCTTTCGGGATGATCATCCACAAATGCTTATTGTTAGCATATGTCAATTCTTGCTGAATGTTCAACATATGATCATCAGCAACGTACTTCATAATATTGTAGCCTGCAGCAGTTACGAAATAGCTGGATCGACCATTTCGCAAATTAATTTCAAATAGCTTATATTCCCCATCACGAGCATCATACTTCATATCAAAGTTTGCAAATCCTGTGTAACCGATATCTTCTAGGAAGAAGCGAACTTTATCCATTAACTTTTCATCATATGTAGTAATAATAGCTGCATAACTTCCAATACCTTCGGGCGAATGTTCTTCTAAAATAGGATTACCTAAGCACATTAATTTCACTTTTCCATCTTTACCCACATACGCATTTAGTACGCGCATATAAGAATCGTCACCAGGAATGAATTCCTGAACAATCATTGTATCTTGATAAGATGAACTATAGATAGCTTTTAGAATTGCAGATTTTTCTTCAGCATCGTGTGCAATAAATACCTTCTTTTTCCCTGGAAACTCACATGCCCAATAAGCAACTGAATTAGATGCTTTTAGGATGATTGGATATTCAAAAGGTGGTGTAAAACCTTCATAATTTTCAGCAGTTACAGTTGTCGTACCTGGATATTTAAAATTATACTTTTCACACATCTTATAGAAATTTTCTTTTAATAGGATCTTATCCATCAATGATTCATCAATATAAGGGACAGTAAAGTATTGTTGTAGTGCTGTTTTATTTTTTATAATTAGTTTTGCATAGTCATCCCCACATGCAAGAAGTAATAAATTTTTATCCTTATATTCTTTGGCAACCTTTTCTAAAGCAGGAACGAATACATCCTGTTTGTTTAAATTTGCAATTTCTTTAAAATGAAGAATACTACTATTTTGGGTTGCTGTTAAATGAGAACGTCCTAAAACAAGCGGTTTAATTCCATAAGCTTCATAAAAAGCCCGTGCCATTCCGTAAGCGTTCATATCTGAACCTAGTAATATCGGTAAAAATGGTTGCTCCATTATTCTCAGCTCACTTTAGTTAAAATTTAGTATTGTAGCTAGTTTAACACAATTTTTATACGTTATTAAGTATACATACATTTATATTTTCATATACTAAAATCTAAAAAATTAATTACACCAGCAATATCATTTTAGCCAGTGTAAGAATAAGAATCATATTAAGTTTATATTAAATAAATGTGTCTTTATTTTTCCTGGTGGTATGATTACATTATGAAGTCAATAGTGCTATATACATACGTAAAAAAATACCCTAAGGCCAAATCTCAGGGCATTTAACATTTACTATGAATGTCTCTTTTCTTCAGGTGACTCTTTTCTAAATACTTCTTCTAACAACTCGTCACCTTCAGTTTTAACTCTTTTATTTAACTCTTGAACAGGAATAGCATCAACTGTTTGCATATCTTCATGCAAATCAAAAAGACTGATGTTATCTGAATTCACCATATCCGGTTTTTCTTGATATGGTAAACCTTCAAAAGCTGTTTTTGACTCTGGAATTGTTTCTTTATCCATACAACACACTCCTTTATTTGTAGTGTGTTATAGGAAAGTCAATTTATACACTACATACAAATTAGAAACCCTTCATGTATAAATAAAACGCCCAAAAATGGGCGTTTTATTTACTAATTAAAATTTGTTTTGATTAGACTGAGCATTTTGGCGTCTAACTTCTTCAATATCAGTACCTGCTACTGTTTGATTACCAGTTGATTGATTTGCTGATGGTTGATTACCAGCTGTTTTACCAAAACCAAATGGGCCAGCTTCTTGAGCAATTTCTTCGCGTACTTTTTGTATATCAGTACCTGAAGCTGTTTTACCAAATGATTGGCTGCCTGCTTGGTTGCTCATCGCTTGGCTACCAGCTGATTGGTTTCCACCAAAACCAAATGGGCCTGCCTCTTGCGCAATTTCTTCGCGTACTTTTTGTATATCAGTACCTGAAGCTGTTTTACCAAATTGGTTTCCTGATTGGTTGCCCATTGCTTGACTACCAGCTGATTGGTTTCCACCAAAACCAAATGGTCCCGCTTCTTGCGCGATTTCTTCGCGTACCTGTTGAGGATTTGTACGGGAAACATTAGCTCCACCGAAAGATCCATTTGCCCCACCATTAGATTGAGCATTTTGACGCTTTACCTCGTTAATGTCTGTTCCTGAAGCTGTACGATTTTTGTTGTCCATTTAAAAGCACCTCCATTTCGTTGTACGTTTTTATCATGCCTAATTCGGATGTAATTATGAGTAAAATTATTTATTATTTTTTGAATAAAAAACTGTTAGATGAAATACCATATAACGGTCATTTCATTCTAACAGTCAAAAGTATCAGTTAGTCTAAAAATACATTCGTTACCCACTTACAGAATAGCTTATAATCATGATTCACTTGATTTTTATAAGTTATTGCGGCAAATACAATTTGTGCTTTAAATGTACTATAATCATTCCCTATTGCCTTTAATATTTCTTCTTCACTCTCATGTTTAAATAATTCACTTTCTGTGTCAACATCAGCTCTAGAATGGATTTTCGCTGTAATTTTCCCCATAATGTTCAATGTACTATCAAAATCTTCTGGTGTTATTAATTGAGTCTTTTTAATTTTCTTTTTATAAGGAGAACGTTCTCTCACATAAAAATGACGATCATTTATTGTCAAATAACCTAAATGGGGATCTTCTAAATGGTGCATTGCCTTTTGGGTTGCAATCACTCTCATACCTTGGTGATTATATTTTTCCCAAAATCGTTCCCGATATGGTAAGAAATAAGCTGGTATCGGTGAACGCACTTCTTTAACTTCTAAAACTAAATCATCAACACCATTTGCTTCCTTCCCCCCTTCTATAAGGACATAATATCTATCTAATCCGATTGAAGCAGTTCCAGTTCCATGTTTCCTTGCGATATCTTTAATTTTGTAGTAACTACTGTCTTTTTGGTTTTCAACATCGAGTGTTTGGTAATACTGTTCAAAGGATGACTCAAAATGTTGTCGCTCTTCCCCACCCACTGGTTGAATTTCTTCGGACCATTTAAAAACTCTATCACCTTCATCGTTAATGAAAGTGATATCCTTTAGAAGGTGATCCCTTTGTCTTTTTTCTAATTTTTTTAAAGTCTTTCTTACAGGCCCTTTTGTATTTGTTTCGTTAAATGATAATGTATAGGGGTCATCCTTCCCCTTTTTAAAGCGGTTTAATTGCTTATAGTACGAATCTATGAATTGTTCGATTCGCTCTTTTTGGTCAATCTCGGATAGCCCTTGTTGCTCGCAATATAGTGCGACACTTACTGCCATTCGTAATAGATCATATAAATAAGAGCCAATATACCCTTCATCAAAATCATTTACATCAAATACTATCTCTCCTTCTTCATTTTGAAACGCACCGAAGTTTTCCATATGTAAGTCACCTTGAACCCATGTAGGTTTATCTACTGCCGTATGAAATGAAAATGGGATTTTCGTCATATCATAATAGTATAGGTACGCACTTCCTCTAAAAAATCGAAATGGGCTTTCCATCATTTTTTCGTACTTCTTTTTTCTTTTCTCTTGTTCTAAATTCATGCACTCATCATCGAATTCATTCAATATGTTTTCTATAATATACAATCGCAAAACTTCCCGAGTATCCTTAACTCGATTTAATAAGTCTTCCATCAAAATGTACACCCCTTATCACAATATTTTGATCATTATCATAAGATAAATATACGCTATTTTTATGTTGGGGTTCCTAATTTATTACTTTCTCATCATATTAAAACATTTATATTTTAATATTTTCCCATTTTACAACATCATGTATAGTTGAACTATAATCAAAAAACTAGGTAGATAAAGGTGTTGACCTTACAAAAAATGGAATGACAATAATAATTGCAAGTAGTAAAATATTTTTAATGTTATTTCATAATTGTACTGAATTTTAAACAATAAATAATTAGGAGGTGGGATTATGTTTTGTTCAAATTGTGGTGAACACAATGAGACTAGTGCAAGGTTTTGCTCGAATTGTGGGCACTCATTATTAAATGACCCTCTTCAAAACCAGTTAAATAAGGATTCACTAGCAACACCACACGATAAACAGTCATCAAATCCGAGCATGAAAGAACCCGGAGATTCGCACTTTGACCAACAGGGTGATTTACCATTTACGAATTCGGGAAACTCTCAATTCCAACAACCAGAGCAAACATCATTCCAGCAGCCTGGGAATGGAGCATTTAACCACTCTGAACGGTCTTTCCAACAACCTAATAGTGGCTCCCAAAATCCCGAGCAACATTTCAATCAATCGAACAATGAACAATTTCGACAACCAGGTCAGCCATTCCAACAACCTGGGGGAAATCAATTTCATCAGACAAGAAGTCAACAACAGTTCGCAAATCAGCGCCATAATAAGCCCTCGTCAAATAAAAGTATGAAAGTTTGGATAATCTCTGGTATTGCTGCTTTCATCGTTGTTATTCTTGCTGTAAGTTATGGCTTGTTTACTATTTTTAACGGCCAAAATAGCGCAAAACTGGTTGATGACAAAAAAGTTGAACAAATTGTTAATAACGACAATAAAGAAGATGAAGAAATTGAAAATGACAAAGATATTAATAACGGCAAGGTAGATAAAGAAAAAGAAGTTGTAGAGGAAAAGGAAAGGACTCAAGTAATTAAAGAGTCCATGCCTAAAGTGTTCACAATTATTACTGAAGATGGTCACGGCTCTGGTTTCCTCTATGAAAAAGGTGGATATATCGTTACAAACGCCCATGTAGTTGCCGGTTTTTCAGACGTACTCGTACGAAATAGCGCCGGTCAAGAATCACCTGGCCGAGTAATTGGGATTTCTGATACTTTAGATATTGCTCTTGTCTACAGCGAAGAATATGAGGAAGCAGAACCACTTCCTATTGAAAATAATATTTCTGATATTGGGATTGAAGTAATTGCTATTGGTAGCCCTCAGGGATTTGAGAATTCTGCCTCTATTGGTTACTTAACAGGTACAGATAGAGAAATGGCAATCGAAGGTTATAATTTTGTTTATGATGAACTGTATCAAATTGACGCTCAAATTGACCAAGGAAGTAGTGGCGGACCATTATTCGATGCAACAACCGGTAAAGTAATTGGGATTAATTCTCTTGTGTACTTAAACTATCAATCTTTCGCATTTGCAATTCCAGTATATACTGTCTCTGATTATTTCGAGGATTGGATTGCAAATCCGATGACTGCATCAGAAGTGGTTGCAGTGGATGTCTATGCAGGTTATGAAACGAACAGTAGTGAACTAAGTGAAGATTACTCTGAATTTTGGAAGTGGTATGATGAGTACAGTCAAGAAGGTACAGATGAATATTTAGATGATGAAATCTATAACGAATATTTAAATACTTACGGTTATTATTTTGATGAAGAATCTTTATCTAGCTTTATTACCTCATTCTTTGAATATTATGAATGGTCTATTAATGATGCTGATTTCTATTGGATACAGGACATGATTTCCCCAGAAAGTAATGCCTATTATGACTTAGAACAGCAGATTATTGATTACTCTGAGTCAAAAACAACATTCGACTATTGGTACACAGAGATACTAGGCATCGATATTTTAGAAGACCATGCAGTTGTTTACACATATGAAGAGTATGACTTATATGATGCAAACGGTGATTATACAACTTATACCGAAAACGTAGAATATTATGTGACAATTGATGAAAATGGTTATTACCTAATTTCGGATATTATTTATACTGCTGCTGAATAATGAAAAGGGCATCGAATTCGATGCCCTTCAGACTGTAGACAAACTCAAAGAATTTTGGGATTTGTTTGCGGTCTTTTTCTTTATACAATACATTTGAAATCGTCTATTTCCGTAACAGAGCTTCGCTTTCCACGGGCACGGCCTCAGCCTTCTCCTTCGCTACGCTCAGTCCGGGTGCTTCGGCTCGTGCTGTTCCCGTAGGAGTCTTCGCGCCTGTAACGAAAATCGACTTATATCAGCTAATACAAAAGTGTTGTGCTTCTAATATTCTGAGGTGATGATAACTGTGATGACGAAAAATAAAATCAATGAACGTGAACAACTAGAAATACTAACAATCGAACAGGTTGTACCAAAGGACCATCTGGTTAGTAAACGGACCTTAGTGATAAACTATAATACTTTAGACAATACTATAGTTTTTCTAGAGCCTTTTTCCTTATAAAGGATAACTTCGTTTCAGATATGACAATTGCAATTAAAATTAATATTCCACCAATTGTCATTCTGTAAGTTAAAACCTCATGCAATAAAATAATCGAGAATACCATTCCCCAAAATGCTTCCGTAGAAAGAATAATTGCGGTTTTAGTTTCATTCGTATATTTTTGTGCAATTGTTTGTAAACAGTAAGCCAACGTTGTAGAAAAAATACCTAAATATAGTGTTGAAAGTACACCTTCTAACTCGAAAGAGAAATTCCAGTCTCCTCTAACGAAAACTACACTCCAAGCTAGTATAGCTGCAACACCCATTTGGATAACTGTTAATAAAATTGGATCTTCGTCTTTTACGTATTTTGATGTATAGAAAATTTGATAGGCAAATGCAAAGGCACACGCAAGTGTCAACAAGTCACCAATGTTTACTTCTGATGTTAATTGAAGTGATAGGAATGCAATTCCAACAACAGCTAGGAAAGCACCAGTCAATTCAAATTTGTCGATTTTTCTTTTATAGGCAAAATAAGCAATAAATGGCACAATCACAACATTAACTGCAGTTAAAAATGCATTTTTAGATGGTGTGGTATATTGAAGGCCGACTGTTTGTAATAAGAAAGCTAAATATAAAAATAGACCTAAAACGATACCTCTTTTTAATGTGGACTTTCTAATATGTTTAAGTCTTTTATAAAAAAAGATACATAAAATGACTAAGCCTATTGAAAATCTAGCTGCAAGAAGTTGGTAAGGTGTTAGATAATTTAGTGAAACTGCTGTAAATACAAACCCACTTCCCCATATAATGGCAGTCAAGATTAGCATTATTTCTCCAATATATTTACGCATTATGTCCTCCATATGTAAAAAATGAATGTTATAAATATTTTCAATTATATAATAGTTTCCCAAAATGAAACTATATTTATTTACCATTCTAAGATTAAACAAGTACTTATATATATTTTCAATCCAATTCGACATTATTTCCCGAGAAATATCATCGTGACAAAATTTGGAGTAAATTGTACGATTAGTAAGAGCAATTGATTTTTCAAATATTTATCTGGGTTGGATATCAATTGAAAAGTAAGGAGATGATTTAGAAATGTCTTTTACATTAGAAAAGAAAAAGAACTTTTCACTGCTTATTTCACCTATAATTATTATTATACTAGGGTATTCTATAGCAAATCTTTTCTCAAGATGGATGGCCGAATGGGCTTGGGTACCACTCGCAATTGTTTATTGGTCAACGATGGGTTTTTGCATTTTTTATTTTAAAGAGAATAAGAAATTAATTGACTGGTTTATAACTACTAAAATAACAAGGCTCCCCAACATCATCTCAATAATTCTATCATTATTTCCATTGTCTATCTTAATATTAAATTTCAATCTATTAAATTCGCCTTTATTAATCATTTTATGGATTTGTTTTGCTCTAATTAATCCTTGGTTTGAAGAATTGTATTGGAGAGGCTTATTATTAGATGCTTCAAGAGGAATACTTCCAACTTGGATAAGTATTATTTATAGTACATTTTTCTATTGCATTAGCCATCCATTTATGTGGGGTGTGTTTTCCATAGCAAACACTTCTTATCATTTATATATTTATCTTATTTTAATGGGAATTGTTTGGGCTATAACATATCACAAAACGAATAGTTTAAAATGGGTTGTTGTGTCACATTTTATCGTGGATATAGGTAATTTAGCGGTATTTACTTTTCTAAATATTTATATCCCACCTGGACTATGAAATAAAGCCAAGGGGACTTTAACATCGCCATTTAAACAAGCCCCCTGGAATTGCTTGCCAACTTATTTGCTTATTGTTGAAATAAACCCTTCTATTATATAATTAATACTTTTCTCTGTATCAACCGGCATACCAAAGGCACCTTTTTGTTCTAATGAAGCGAAACCATGTAATATACTTCTCCACCCTCTTATTGCATGAATGATGGTTTCTTGATCGAGATGATAATCACTTAATATTCCCATTAGGAGTTGAATAATTTTGTTACCTGCACCTTCCAACTCTTTATCATTATTTTCAGGAGCTTTAATTGTTAACTCATAGAGACCGGGATGTTCTCTTGTAAATTCAATATAAGCAGTTGACATTGCAAAAATAGCTTCATTTTTTTGCTTACCTCTTACTCTATCGTTAATTTTTTCAAATAGTAAAGTTAAACCATATAAAGATAATTCTCGTTTAAGATCTGACAATCCATTAATATGATTAAATAATGATGGTGGTTTTACAGATAAGTTTCTTGCTACCGAAGCAAGAGTTACTGCCTCCACCCCATGATTATCAGCTATTTCAATTGCGGTCATAATAATCGTTTCGATATCTAAACCTACTCTTGGTGACATGACAAGTTCCTTTCTAATCTTTGATCAGTTTCTTCTTTGCTTCTAAAATCGCTCGTTGTATACTGCCTTTTGGATTTACTATTACTTTACCGTGTCCTACTGCTAAAAGTGATGGATTTAGATTGTATATTTTTTTAGCACTTTCTAATGCAGCTTCTTTATTCCATGTTCCAAATGTAGGAAACGGAAATAGGGGGACTATTTGCCCGCAAATCGCTACTTTACCTCTTGTCTGCAATGCATCACCAACAATTAACATTTGATTATTAGTTTCAAGTAATGCAATCGAACCTGGAGTATGCCCAGGAGTAGTGATTACCTCTAACGAACCAATTTTATCCCCTTCATCGAGTAATTGATCTGGTCTAGTTTTTAAGTTTTTTGCGAAATCACCTTTAATTGGCATTTTGGCTTCATGTTCGTCTAACGAAAAATCACCTCTAAGTAAGCGAGCATCCCTCTTTGAAATGGAGACGATAGCATTAGGAAAACTCTGTTTTAATTTATCCAACGACCCTACGTGATCACCGTGTGCATGAGTTAAAATAATATTTGTAAGTGGTTTATTTAATTTTTTCACTAACCCTACAATTCCTTTATAACTTACGGACAATCCTGTATCAATTAACGTTAGTTCTTTTTGTTCTTCTAACAAGTAACAATTAACTGGAAAAATATGAGGCATTATTGTCAATTGATACAAATTATCAAATTTAGTTATTTTCATTCTATTTTTCTCCTTTTCTATAATCCAATAGCAAGTGATAGTGCTAAAAATAAAATCATTAAAATCCCTTGAAGTAGATATTTAATATTCCATTTCTTTTTCATTTTTTGAACTGTATATACGAGATACAAAAGACCACCTATGATGAGCAGAATAACCTCAATGACAATACTCCCCTCAGTAGATTGCCATAATCCAAGTCCTAAATATGGTAAGTTGCCGAAATTGCCTGGTAGAACTGGTAAGTCTGGAACATGAACAATAAAATCGATTATCCAATGACTAAAGGTCACCAACCCTATTATCACTCCATTTTTCCATCCCCATAAACGCCTAGCCAAAGCCCCAGCAAGGAATGATAATAAAACCGCACCTAAAAGAGAATGTGAATACTCTGCATGAATGACTGTACCTCTTCCTCCAGCGATGGGATCTCCTATAGTCTCTAATCCAACAAATGTTAAAGGTAAAAATACAATATCTAGAAGTTGAGTACTAACTATTAGTGACCAAACCGGTAAATTTTTTGTCACAATCTTGACTGCTGCAGCAATTCCAAAATGTCCAGCAAACATTTGAACCCTCCTCAAAAAGGAAAACTAATACCATTAGTTTAATTATAACTAATGGTATTAGTTTTTCAATAGTTGCTTTGTAAATTTTTTAGCATGGAAATTATTAATATTCACTTTTTATATAAAAAGTGAAGTTAATTAAAACAGCTTGTCATATTAGCATAGTATATAATAAGAAATTCTTATTTGAATGGAGTGATTCATTGTTTCATACTGTATTACCTGGTGAAACACTTGTACAAATATCAAGGGATTACCGTACACCTATTGCTGTCATCATAGGTGCAAATCCTACACTTAATCCTGATGTTATTTATGTAGGACAACGAATTGAAATTCCTAGTTTACCTGATCCAGCTTCAATTCCGTACAAAGTGGATGTTTCCATAAATAATCGGACACTTAGCTTATATCGAAACAATTTATTACAAAAAACATATCCAATTGCTGTTGGCCGAATGCTCTTTGAGACACCTATAGGAAACTTTGTCATTGTAAATAGAGCTCCAAACCCAGGAGGACCATATGGCACTATGTGGTTGAGTTTATCTAAGGAACACTATGGAATTCACGGCACAAATGATCCACGTTCTATAGGTAAATCCGTTTCTAGAGGCTGTATAAGAATGCATAATCAAGATGTTGAAGAACTTGCAACGCTAATTCCAAATGGCACAGCAGTTTCAATTCATCCTTAAAAAGAGGAATAAGAGCTTTCCTCTTTTTTTATATATTCGGATAAGTCACACGTTCGGCAATAACGTATCACTCATTTTTAGATCTAGATTTTCATAAGATACATACATGTCCAAGTAGATGGAGTGAAAATATGTATTTTCTTAAAAAGGGTCTGATAGTTATTGTTGGCAGTATTTTTATATCATTAGGTATCAATTTATTTTTAGTACCTTATGAGATATTGGATGGTGGGATGATTGGTATTGGCTTAATACTAAAGTATTTATTCAACTTAAAACCTGGCTTAATGATTATTTGTTTTAGTATTCCTATTTTTACAATTGCTTGGTTTTTCTATAGAGAATATTTCTATAACAGCTTACACGGAATGATTATCTCATCCTTTTTCATAGATTTCTTCAGACCTTTGCAACATATTGTTCGGGTTGAGGCTATTTATAGCTCGATATTAGGTGGAGTTTTAGTAGGACTGGGTATTGGATTCATGCTTAAATTTAAGACAAGCACTGGAGGAACAGACTTAGTTGCACAATTCATTTGTGATAAAACTGGAGTGAATGTTGGAGTAATTATTTTTATGATTGATTCGATTGTAGTGCTACTTGGAGGTATATTGATTTCAGCGAGTACTCTACTCCTGTCGATTGTAACGATTCTATCGGTAGGTATTACAACAAGCACACTAACGATAAATAGTAATCACTTAAAAAGCTAGAAATACATAACAATAAGAAGAAGTAACATAGTTTGTTACCTCTCCCTTTTCACCCATTATAATTGGGACACAAGTTATCTTACATATTGAACAGTTTATTGGAAATATCATTTTCTAGTAGAACCATAGCAATTTTTTCAAAGTTCAATGGTTTACTAATATAATAACCTTGAATGAGTTCACAACCATTAGTGGCAAGTAACTCAAACTGTTCCCGTTCCTCTACACCTTCTGCTACTACTTGTAAACCAATATTATGTGCTAAACTTATGATTGTTTCAATAATTTTTCGTTCTTTTTCAGATTGGAACATGACATCAACAAAGCTTTTATCTATTTTTACCCGGTCAATTGGTAAACTATTTAAATAACTTAACGATGAATATCCTGTACCAAAATCATCTAAATGAATTGATATTCCTAGACTTTTTAATTCTTCCAATTTTTTCAGATTAACATCAAAGGATTTCATTAAGGATGTTTCTGTAATCTCAAGCTCTATCCATTCTGGAGGTATGCCTGCATTGTTGACAATTGTACGGACATTACTTACAAAGTCTTGGTGCATGATATGGATAGGGGATATATTTACTGATATATTAATGGGCTGAGCGATATGTCTATTAATTTGTTTAATTGATTGACATGCCATTCCTAGTACCCAATTATCAATTTCTATTATTTGTCCAGTGACCTCCGCGGTTTGAATAACTTTTAAAATACCAAACTTAGATAGCTCAGGCGAGTTAGTACGCAACAAAGCCTCGATACTTGTAATTCGTTTTTCTTTTGTATTAAATAATGGCTGATAAAACAATTCAAACTCGTTTGTCTCCAAACTTTTCCTGATTCCTAATTCAATTTCTAATTTTTCATCTATTTCTTTTTTTATACTCTCGTCAAAAATACGATATCCATTTTTGCCAGAACCCTTTGCTCTATACATTGCCATATCTGCATTTTTCAAAAGATCTTCAGAAGTCAACCCATGGCGAGGATATAGGGCTACCCCAATACTTGAAGTAACATTTAAAATCTTTGAATCAATGACAATTCCTGATTCGAATAATTTCACTATTTCCTTTGCTATAACATCAACATCTTTTTCCGAATCTATATCGTGGAGCACTAATATAAATTCGTCACCACTTATTCGAGCTACATACTTATAAAAGTGAGAAATTGACTTTAATAAACTAGCAACTTTGATAATAAGTTTATCCCCAAAGGAGTGGCCCAATGTATCATTAATCATTTTAAAATTGTCTAAATCAATAAATATAATTGCCTTCATTTGATCCTGATCTTGTACTAACGACTTATTTAATTGTTCAATTAAACTTCTTCTATTCAATAAGCCTGTCAATGAATCATGTGAAGCTAAATGAGCTACTGTTTCTTCACTTTCTTTTAAAATTCTTTGAGATTCCTTTAATTCATCATATTTACTGCGCAATCGTTCCTCAGTTTGTTTTAATTCATAATTTGAGATCATTAAATCTCGATCTCGTTTTTTAATTGCATGAATCATATTGTTGAAGCCTTTGGCAAGACGAGCTACTTCTTGATATTCCTTTGCTTTCGCACGAACATTGTAATTACCATTTTCAACATGGTTCATTAATGTCCCTAATTTCTTTAATGGTCTCATCCAAATAAGTGCAATCATATAGGCAAGTACACTAAAAATTGAAATACAGACTATCCCAACAATTAATATAGGCATTAAACTTTGGATAAGCTTACTGTTTAATTCTTCCTTACTTATTGCAGTAATAATGCTCATACCATTTTGATGTATTGTTGTTGAACGAACAAGATAATTACTTTTATTAATAGCGTAAGGAACAAACTTCTCGTTAGTTTTTTTAATTAACTCCTGATGTTGTTGTCCAAATAGATTTTCTCCAATTAAATAGTTATTTCTATTTGCTAGGATTGTTCCATATTGGTTTAATAGCATTACTAATCCAGATTCACCGACTTGTGATTTACTTATTAAATTGCTTAAATCCGATAATTCAATGTCAATAGCAATAACTCCCTCATGTTTAGACCCTCCCACATACAATGAGGCTGAAATAACTATTTTTTGTGTAACATAATCCAAGTATGGCTCTGTCCAACTAACATTCTCTTTATTCTCAACCGCTGCTTTAAACCAATCGCGTTCATATGGATTAAAGCTATTTGAGTTTGATAGTTCTTCAACGCTGTACAGGTCATCATTAATTACTCCATAAATGCCTGTACTATTACTTGGAAGTATATTCTGATATGTATCGAATAGACCGTTAATTTCTTGTTCGTTCGAGCTCTCTTGCAACATTAACGAATATTTAAGCTGCTCTAGAATATTTTCTATTAACGAGAAGGAGCTTTCAAATGATATCTTTGTTTGGTTTAAAACAGATTCTGCTTCTAGTTTGTATTGCTTTTGTATACTTTTTTCTACACTTTTTGAAGCAAGAAAGCCAAATAGCGACATGGTTGTTAAACACATAATAAAAATTAATAGAATGGCCCAAAATTTTACACTTTTCGTTCTCAAAAGGTTCACTCACCCTTACAAACAACATTCACCTTTTAAGAAATACTCGTACATATAATCTTTTCCGAGAATTGTTGCTATATTTCTTATAGGATGATAAATTTTATTATCTATTTCAATAAATTTCACAATGGAATCGTCAAACATTTTTAACTCATTTGGTATTTGAATATGGATATTTAGCATAGCTTCTATAAATCCTTGTTTAATTCCATTATCAATGTCACTTCTTGCGACAATCGGCGAACTGGGGATATTTTCCGACTGCCAAATGATTTTATAAGTTTCCTTATTTATTTTGCCCAACTTTATTAATTCATTATATTGAATACTGCTAATTGCACCAGCATCTACTCTACCATTCCCGATATCTATTAGAACTTGTTCATGTGTACCAGAAAAAACTGTGTCTTTGAAATGTTGTTCCATGTTTATATTTCGGCTTTTAAAAAGCGCAAACGGTAGAACAAATCCTGAAGTAGATCCCGCATCCACAAATGCAAAAACACTATCTTTTAAATCCTCAATATTTTCAATTCGAGAATCATTCTTTGTAATAATTAGAGATTGGTAGTAGAGACCTGTTTCTTTTCTTTGTTGTACAACTAATGGGGTTAAATTTAACTCGCTTTCAGCTGCAATAAATGAAAAAGCCCCGTACCAACCAATATCAATCGTTCCATTTTTCATTTTTTTTACTAAACTAGCATAGCTATCTGTGACTTGAATATCAATATCGACGTTTAGAGTTTTTTCTAAATAAAGTTTTACGGGCTCAAATTCCTTTTCTAGATCTTTTGCATCTCTAACAGGGATCATTCCAATCGTTAACTTATCTGAACTCGCACTGCACCCGTGTATGATACTAGTAAATATCAAAAGGCTAAATGTAATAAGTATTCGTTTCATTCGTGAATTCACCCCGTTAATACAGCATTCATAACCATATTACTACAAGAATGTAAATAGATTGTAAATCATCTACATTTTCTTTGTTATTTCGACATCCCATTCGACTATTTTTAATAAATACTAAATACCAAACTTTTGTCGGAAACCGCATTTTTTACATAATTCCTCAACTGCTATACGCTTTGAAAAACCATCTACCAATTGGTTCGCTCTTTCCCCTTCCACTATTTCCGAAAACGACTTCTCATTTATATTTCCTAAATTAATAACCCCTTCCCCATCCAGACAGCAAGGTACAACGGTTCCATCAACTAAAATTGCGGCATGACTTTTTAAGGCATGGCAAAACCCTTTTCCATCATCTGCTGGTGCATGAAGGCTTGGCCATCTAAACTCATGGTCTTGGTTTAAATAAATATTGTCTGCTATTTTCACACCCTTACCAGGTTCTACTCTTTCTTCAATTCTAAAGTCAAGGTCATATTCATTTTCAAGTATTTCCAACGTTTCTCTATTTCTTCTATTTGCTAAATCAGTTGCATGACCTCTTTGTAAATTCCAAAGTCGATAGGAGATTAATATCTTTTGTTTCCGAGCTTCACGTACAAATTCTAAAATATCTTCTAAGTACTTTTCACGATTTTCAGAACCCTCATGTCCGTCAAAACTATGTAATGAAAAGTTAATTTGTCGAAGTGCTGGTTTCCCTAGTAACTTTTCTCTATTCTTTTTAATAAGAGTACCATTCGTTGTTATGTTTACTTTGAAACCTTTTTCGTGAGCTGCATCAAGTAACTGATCAATCCTAGGATGCAGGAGGGGTTCTCCTTTTACGTGTAGATAAATATATTTTGTATGTGGCCTAATTTCATCTAGTATTCTATTAAACGCATCAAGCTTAATAATTCCTTTTGTTCTTTGAGTGGGGGGACAAAAACTGCATGCAAGATTACAAACACTAGTAATCTCTATATAAACCTTTTTAAAAGTTTTCACTAGGTAAACTCCATTTCAAATATATAATTTTTCTTATTTTAACAAAATTACTCTATTTTCGACATTACAAATTATTTGAAATAAAAAAAGTGATGAATTTGTTTTCATCAAAAAACAAATTCATCACTATAGTTGTCTCAATATTAAATCATTTTAAGCAATGCCTCTTCACCAATCATGCCCTTTACTATCCCAAGGTTTTCTGCCTCGTAAGTAACGGATTCTAATGGTGCCTTTAGTAATTCGTCAATTGTTCTAACGCCAACCGCACGACCAGCAATAATTTTTCGATCCTTTAACTTACTGTTAAGTAATCCAACATCCAATGCCCCACACATTATATAGCCAATGTCATTTGATATGGTTAATAATGTTGTTTTAGGTAAGTATACTGTTACTGCAGTGAAAATATGTCCTTGAATATTTAGCGTTTCTGTTGAAATCATCCGCTCCACCTCCATTAATATAAATATGGAAGTAGTAAGGAAGTTGTTAACGTTTTTTTTACTTCATTTCGAATTGTAGCATTCTTTCTGCGACGAGCAGCTACTGCAGCGCAGGAGCAATTCTTTCTGCGACGAGCAGCTACTGCAGCGCAGGAGCAATTGATTGTTTCGGTAGATTATAAGCAGCAATAAGCTAGTAATATAATTAAGTTTATTATGTTATACCCATGGTCCAACCAATCTTTTTTCATGTTTATATTGGTTAATTATCAGGCAAATCATTTGATACCAATGTGTACATTCCTTTATTGCATCCTTGTACTCTTCACTATCGGTATCGATTCCATCATCATTCTCCATAAACGTGTATTCAATAGTATGATTCGAAAAATCATCAATGACTACTTTTAACTTTAGCTTCTTGATCGTGTCATATTCTTCATCATCTTCTTTCTCAGCGTCGTTACTATTAATAATATTAATAATTGGTATACCCTCTTCTGTTACTTTCCCTCCAAGAGACCCATCCTTCGGAAATAAATATTTTACTACACCATCTTCCACTATTGCCACTTCAGTAATTTTCGAGAAAGGAAAAGACTTATATTTAAAATCAACATCGATATAATCTCTATTCGCAACATAAAATGTATGATGGTTTTCATCTATCAACAAACTATTTAAAAGATCTTCTGATAATGTGTATTTCGTATGGGGGATTTCTCTCAAATATTCTTCACTTTCCATTCGATCATTTTCTTTTCTCTTATCTAATTCCTTTTTCAATTCAACATAACCCCAAGTAAACAATACAAGGGCAATAAATAGATAAGAACCTACCATCCAAAGTGACCAAAGGTAAAAAGATATTACGAAAAATGCAATCCCTAAAAGAAATATATATCCAATCATAAACATTTTCATAGTCATTCATCCCCTTCGAATGTTTTCGAATTAAAACATATTAAATCATATTCGAAAAAATAGAAATTCATACTTATTTTTCATACTTAATAGAAAATTTGAGAGTGTAAAAGGTTATATGGTACTTAGTTTAGCTATCGTATAGGACATTTGATAAATAGCTATACTAATTAATGTTATATCTCGTATTTAAACTGAAAAGTAGTTGTTGAAAAGAGGGAGCTAAATTGACAGAAAGAGAAAATCAATTATCTATTTTTGCATTAGGCGGTATTAACGAAATCGGTAAAAACATGTATGTTTTAGAATACGGTAATGATTTAGTAATCGTTGATTGTGGTGCCAAGTTTGCAGACGATGCATTGTTAGGAATTAATTTAATTATCCCTGATGTAACATACTTACAAGAGAACTCACATAAAATTCGTGGTTTAGTTGTCACACATGGACATGAGGATCATATTGGAGGTATTCCTTACTTCCTAAAAAAATTAAATGTTCCTGTTTATGCTACAAGGTTTACACTAGGGTTAATTGAATTAAAACTGAAGGAACATAAAATACTTCGTGAATCAACGCTCATTGAAATTAATTCAAATTCAAAACTAGATTTCGGAAATATTCAAGTAAGCTTTTTCAGAACAAGTCATAGTATTCCTGATTGCCTAGCTATTGTTTTTGATACTCCAGAAGGGAAAGTCGTACACACTGGAGATTTTAAATTTGATTTGACTCCAGTGAATAATCAATACACTGACATTCACAAAATGGCGAAAATCGGTGAAGAGGGAATCTTAATGTTAATTTCCGAAAGTACTAATGCGGAAAGACCAGGCTTGACTCCATCTGAAAGTAAAGTAGGACAGCATATAGAGGAAGCATTTTTTAGTGCGACAGGAAAAGTCATTATTTCCACTTTTGCATCAAATGTCAATCGCGTACAACAAATTGTTGAAGCTTGTAAAAAAACAAATCGGAAACTCGCATTGCTTGGTCGAAGCATGGTGAATGTCATTTCTGTTGCAAGAGCACGGGGCTATTTAGATGTACCTGATTGGATGCTTGTTGATGCACGAGATTCACGACAACTCCCTCCCGAGCGTGTCACGATTTTATGTACTGGGAGTCAAGGTGAGCCACTCGCAGCACTTTCCCGCTTATCAACAAACAGTAATCGAGATGTAAAGGTAATGCCAAACGATACTGTTATTTTTGCGGCTTCTCCTATACCAGGAAATGAAAAAGATGTATCAAAAATTGTAGATAATCTATTCCAACTTGGCGCTAATGTAATTTATGGATCTTCAAGTATTACAGGAATGCACGTATCTGGTCATGGTTATCAAGAAGATTTAAAACTAATGATTACGCTCATGAAACCGAAATACTTTATTCCAATACATGGAGAATATCGTATGCTTCATTTACACCGGAAATTAGCTGAAGCCGTTGGAGTAGAAAGAGGACATTCCTTTATTATTAAAAATGGCGATGTCGTAGATGTACAGAATGGTCAAGCACGACAAGCACGTAAAGTAATTGCTGGAGATACTTATGTGGATAATGCAGGAGATGATGAAGTAGGCGATATCGTTCTTCGCGACCGTAAACAACTTTCTGAGGAAGGTATGCTTGTCATTGTTGTAACTGTTAATAAGGAAAATGGGAAACGCGTTTCCGATCCAGATAGTATATCCCGCGGTTTTGTTTATGCGAAGAATTCCGAGGAACTTATCACAAATATTAATGAAGTTGTTAAAAGAACAATTGATCCATTTAAGGATCCTAATATTTTAGGAATGAAACGCGCAATTAAAAAAGAAGTTGGCAATTACGTTTATGAAAAAACGAATAAAAAGCCGATGATTTTGCCAATTATACTCGCGATATAAAAAGTGCCCTGTTTAGGCACTTTTTTATTTATGATGATTAACTGCTTTTACGAGCAAGTTTTATCTACTTATGAGCAACTTTGGCGTCGATATGAGCGACTTCCTGGCATATGAGCGACTTCTCCGCACAAATGAGCAACTTCCCTGGCATATGAGCGACTTCTCGAAAAATTAGCTAAAAAAGATCCTCTTTCGAATAATCGAAAGAGGATTTCTTGTGTTATACAGATTCTGTTCTTCTAAAACGATGTAGAAAGCTTTGAAGACGTTCATTTGTTTCGTTTTCAAATACCTCTTTTGCTGTACCTTGTTCTGCGATAACACCATTATCAAGAAATAGTACTTTATCAGCAATATCCAATGCAAAATCCATCTCATGCGTTACGAGAACCATAGCCATGTCGTCATTTACCGCTATATCTCTAATTACCTCTAATACTTCCCCTACTAATTCAGGATCTAGAGCAGATGTTACTTCATCAAATAACATAATTTTAGGGCGCATTACTAAAGCACGTGCCATCGCAACTCTCTGTTTTTGGCCACCAGACAATTGTGATGGATAATTATTTAATTTAGTACCAAGGCCAACCCGTTCTAGCATGTGAATAGCTCTTTCTCGAACTTCCTCTTTATTTTCCTTCTTTACATTAATCGGAGCTACCATACAATTTTCTAATACCGTCATATGTGGAAAAAGGTTAAAGTGCTGAAAGACCATTCCAATGTCTCCACGCATACTTCTTAAGTGGGTTTCATTTGCTTTAACGAGTTTCCCTTTCTTTTTCATTTTCCACAGATTTTCACCATTTACTAGAATATCACCAGAAGTAGGTTTCTCTAGTGTCATTAACATACGAATTAGTGTTGTTTTTCCTGATCCACTAGGTCCAATCACAGCAACTTTTTCAGACGGAAGTATGTCTAGATCAATTCCCTTCAATATCTGTGTTTTACCAAAAGCTTTCTTTACATCTTTAAATTGCACGATAGGTTCAGCCAATTTGATTCCTCCATTCAAATTTATCAATATTTCCACTAATAAATCAGCAGTTCGACTATACGCTATGTCCTGAAAATATCGAGCAAGATTGTCATTAATTTGTGATAATGTTTATATAACTTTTGAGCTACCCTTGAATCGTGTATTCATTTTTAATTCCAATCTTTTAATTAATTTTGAAGATGGATAGCTTAGTAATAGGAAGATAATGCCAACAATGGTTAATGGTTCTAGATATGCAAAATTCCTAGAGCCAAATGTGTTTGCCATAAGTAAAATACCTGTTGCACCAATAGTTGAGGCTAATGGTACTTCCTTGAACATGATAATAAAATAATTACCTAACATTGGAATAGTTGGTGGGATTGCTTGAGGTAAAATAATGTTTCTCCATTTATCAATAGTAGAGAAATTTAACGCTTTAGCTGCTTCCCATTGACCTTTGTTGACAGCTTCAATACCTGAACGATAGATTTCTCCAATATAAGTACTAAAGTGAACACCTAAGCCTAAAACTGCACTAGTAAGAGGATCTAATGTTACGCCGATATAAGGAATCATTGGCCATGCATAAAAAATAAAGAATAATTGGACGAGTGGTGGTGTAGATCTGATAAACTCCATTGTCCAAGTTACAATCCAAGAAAACCATTTTATCGGGACTCTTCTTAAAAATAGCCAAACAAATCCAAATAAAAGCGAAAAGGCAAAACATGCTAGTGTTAAGCCGACTGTTACCCCAATACCTTGAAGGACAAAAGGTACAGCTTCATAAAACGTTTCTTGACTCCAATTACTCATACACTAGCTACTCCTCTCTTTGATATTTCTTCCGCTTTTCTAGTTAGCAAAATAAGTGGGATTGCGATAATGAAGTACAATATTAAAACAAGGAGGTAAATCAACGGTGCTTGTGAAAGGTTTGTGCTTCGTAATATATCTCCGTAATATAAAATATCTCTCATTCCAATTAGAGAAACGAGGGACGTTCCTTTTAGCATTTGAATTGTGTAGTTCCCAAACTCGGGTAGCATCATTCGAATTGCTTGAGGGAGAATAATGAGGCGCATCCGCTGCATTGGTGATAAATTTAATGCAATACTGGCTTCTGTTTGTCCTTTATCAACAGCGATGATGGCCCCTCTTACTACTTCCGATAAATAGGCGCCGTAATTTAACCCAATTGCAATAACACCCACCCACCAGTTAGAACCTAGACGGATATCAAATAGCATCGGGATTGCATAAACTAACCAGAATAATTGAACGATTAATGATGTTCCTCTAAAGATTTCAACGTATAAGCTAGTAATTTTGCGTACAATTATACTTTTAGATAGTTGACATAATCCCGCGACAAAGGCAAAAAAATAAGCGAATAGAGCCGAAACAAGCAGAACAGAAAGTGTTATTCCTAATCCCTTTAATAACTGAGGCATAATTTCTATAATCGAACTAATGGTTTATCACTCCCTTTTAGACTGTTTGGCACTGAGTTTACCAACTAGTAATCTCTTAAATAACCAAAAGCCACTTTTATATGTGAACATTAGTAAAACTAGGGGCATCTGTTTAGTAAACAATGCCCCATGTAGTCACTATTAAGAATTTTACACTTCTCCACTACATGCTTGTGCAGTTGTTACCTCACCTACATTTACCATATTACTTTGCTCACTAAAGCCGTTTGCTTCAAGTATTTCAGCGACTGTACCATCTTCTTTTAATTGGTTCAGCACTTCATTGTATGCATCACGTAAATCGGCATCTTCTATATTAAAAGCAGATGCACCGTAACTAGGAACCCCATCAACATCGGGTTGTTTAAATGTCTCTACAAATTCCAACTCATTACTATTTAGAGAATCCAATGCCATTTTTACAGTCATCTCTGTACCAGTTGTTGCTTCTGCTCTTCCTGATTGAACTGCAGAAAAAGTAGCAGCAATATCTGGTGCAGTAACAATTTGATTAGGGTTTACTCCAGATTGTTCTAAAAACTCAATTTCAGTAGCACCTTCCATTACTACAACAGTTACGTCAGAGTTATTCGCAATATCTTCATAACTTTGTAGATTTAATGGATTACCAGCTTTTACAATTAAACCTTCACCATATTGAAGTTCAGGTTCACTGAATTGAACTCTTTCACAACGATCTGGAGTAATAGCCATTCCAGCTGTAACAACATCAAATTGCCCAGCTTGTAACCCTGGAATTAATTGACTAAAATCAGCTAATTGAGGCTCAATAGTTTCAATGCCAAGTTCTTTAAATACCGCTTGTGCAATTTCTACATTTGCACCTTTTAATTCCCCATTTTCTTCATAGGCATATGGCTTTTCATTAGCGAAACCAATTTTAACAGTACCTGAATTCTTTAACTCTTCCAGTCTATTTCCGTCAGCACTAGTTTGATCTGATCCACATGCCGCTAAAATAATGACAAATACACTTAAGTAAATCAAATGTAACAACCTTTTTGTTTCCATTTACTTATCCCCCTTTAAAATTAAAAGAATGTTCAAACTAAACACTTTTCAAAACCTACTCAAAACAAAAACCCCTTTATAATCAAATCCCTTCCATCACCCCCTTTTTTGTTATTTATGAACAACTAATTGTTATATAGTGATTACATTATGGTTACATTATAAATAATTACCAATTCTTAATCAAGTTAATAACGAATATTTTGGTTACTTTGAGTACTTTGTAGTTAAATATCAACCTAAAATTACTTATCTGCAATGTTCAATTGTATTGATGTATAATATATTTTGGTTATATCTTAGTAAACAATTGTGTATAGGGTGGTATATATGTTAAGAACACAGCGCATTAATTCTATTCGAAAGTATGTAATAGAAAATCAAACTGCTTCAATTGACGAGTTAATTTCAGAATTCAAGGTATCAAAAAATACGATTAGAAGAGATATACAGTTTTTAGTGGAGAGCGGCGAATTGAAGAAAGTATATGGTGGAGTTGTAGTAAACCCTGCCAAACCAGATTTATCGGACGATCAATTAAAGCATCAAGTGCTCCAAGAAAACTCTATTTCTAAATCAGCTGCTTATTTTGTCGAAGATGGTGATACAATTTTTATCGATTCTGGGTTGATAATATTGGACATGTTGGAATACTTAAAAAGCAAAAAAATTACAGTCGTAACGAATAGTTTAGATTTTATAACTTACTCTCTTCCGTTTGAAAACTTGACAGTGTTATCAATTGGAGGCCTATTAAATCGAAATTCTAAAACATTTACTGTATTGGAAAAGCACGATATATTCAAATCTTACAATATAAATAAGGCGTTTTTAGCTCCCGGAGCCATTTCAATCACTTCTGGCGCTTCCCACTCTAATCCATTAGAACACTATTTATTAAAAGCAGTGGTAGAAAAGAGTACAGAAGTCTACTTACTCGCTGAGCATTTTAAGTTCGATAAAAATGCTTTATTATCTTTCTGTGATTTGGACATAGTTGACTGCATTATTACAGATATGAAACCACATGAAAAATACATTGAATATACTCGGGAAAAGCAAATTCGGCTTGTAGTTACGGACGATATACAAGATTGATTTATTAAAAAGGATGACAATTATGATCATCCTTTTTTATTTCCCTCATCTTACTTAGCCTGTTTCAATTAAATACACTCTAACTGCACTATATATCCTTTTTCATAAATTCATTTTCGTTATGTGTTTTATCCATTTTATTACTTAATAATAATATTAGAAAATGATTAATCTAAGTCTAATGAGGACATCATTCTTTATGTAAACATATTGATTTCCATAAGGAGGATACTAATGACAAACGACCCATCAAACCAAGGACAACATGAGACAAATTATGAAAATGATAATACGTTAACAAATCGACAAGGGCACCCCATTACAAACAACCAAAATATACGAACTGTCGGAAACCGTGGACCTGCAACTTTAGAAAACTATGATTTCATTGAAAAAATAAGTCACTTTGACAGAGAAAAGGTTCCTGAGAGAATAGTTCACGCTCGTGGCGCTGGTGCGCATGGATACTTTGAAGCTTATGGAACTGTAGGGGATGAACCAGCGTCAAAATACACTCGTGCAAAATTGTTCCAAGAAAAAGGTAAGCAAACTCCAGTCTTTGTCCGGTTCTCAACAGTGGTGCATGGTTTACATTCACCTGAAACGGTGCGTGATCCACGTGGATTTGCTGTTAAATTTTATACGGAAGATGGTAACTGGGATTTAGTTGGGAACAATTTAAAAATATTCTTTATTCGAGATGCAATGAAGTTCCCTGACATGATTCACGCTTTTAGACCAGATCCTGTCACAAATATTCAGGATGCAAGAAGATTCTTCGACTTCTGTGCCAATTCGCCAGAATCCTTCCATATGGTGACGCTTGTTTATTCACCATGGGGTATTCCAGCAAATTATCGGATGATGCAAGGCTCTGGAGTAAACACATATAAATGGGTAAACGCTGAAGGAAAAGCCGTACTTGTTAAATACCATTGGGAGCCAAAACAAGGGATTAAAAATTTAACAGTGAAAGAGGCTGAAGAAATTCAGGGAAAAAACTTTAACCATGCAACACAGGATTTATATGATGCTATTGAAAGCGGCGATTACCCTGAGTGGGAACTGTTTGTTCAAATTATGGAAGACGGTCCTCATCCAGAACTTGATTTTGATCCACTTGATGATACGAAATTATGGCCAAATGATAAGTTCCCATGGTTACCAGTTGGACGAATGGTATTAAACAAAAACCCTGAAAACTTCCATAATGAAGTTGAACAAGTAGCATTTGGGACAGGTGTCCTTGTAGATGGGTTAGATTTCTCCGATGACAAAATGCTACAAGGAAGAACATTCTCCTACTCTGATACACAACGTTATCGAGTTGGCGCGAATTATCTGCAACTACCAATCAATGCAGCAAAAAAACGTGTCGCTACAAACCAAGAAGGTGGACAATTACGTTACTATAATGATAAAGCGCCTGGGCAAAACTTGCATGTTAACTACGAACCTTCTAGTATGGGTGGCTTAAAAGAGGCTGAACAAGCTGGGACTGAATATACACCTCATATTGAGGGGAATTTAGTTCGCGAATCGATTGATCGCGATGATAATACGAAACAAGCAGGTGAAACTTACCGAAACTTCGAGCAGTGGGAAAAAGACGAATTAATCAATAACATGGTTAACGACTTAAGCATCTGTCCACAAGAAATACAAGATAAAATGATTGCCTTAGCAGAACAAGCAGATGAGGAATACGGTCGCAGATTAAGAGAAGGACTTGAAGAAAAACGTAAAAACCTGAGCACAAGCAAGACAAATGAGGAATTTGCACAAGAGTTCCATCCACTTGGAGCGAAAGATGCAAAAAAAGTAATTGATGATGTAGTTAAAAAAGCGCGTAATTCAAAACCATATTAAAACAATTTAAAAACCCGTGATTCTCACAATCACGGGTTTTTGAGTGCCTGGCACCGCTCTACATATACCTACGATAATTTTTTTTACCATCGTATGTGTATAGGATTGGCTTTTCTTCCACAAATGTTTCCATATGAACTGGACGACCCCATAATTTATATATATATTGAAGAACATTCTCTAAATAAGTCGAATCCAATTCCATTCCTTCATATCCATGCTTTAAATAGAGTTCACCGTTTCTTAAATAGTCACCGTTATCTACAACAATATAAGGGAATCCACCATTTACGCGCATTGACACAAGTTGATCACGTACATTTTCATAATCCTTATCACTAATACGATATTCAAGTCCTTTTTTCTCGAACAAATACATATCTTCCTGCTCAACTAGTTCTTTCGTTAAATAATTTCGGATAAAGGAAATATCTGATTCAATTTCCCTTACTTCAAAAATCTTTTGTCTGCCAGATCCCGGGTTTACGCCCATCCGTTTCATTTCATCTGTTGGGTTATCATAACGTTTTTCAATATCTTCGAAAATTTTAAGTCCGAGATAATATGGATTAATGGTAGTTTTAGAAGGCTGAACCACTCCAGCATTCAGTTTTGCATACTCAATCGTCTCATCTGTTGTTAAATCAAGTTCACGCATGATTCTTTGATGCCAGTATGAAGCCCATCCCTCGTTCATAATTTTCGTTTCAAGCTGAGGCCAGAAGTAAAGCATTTCTTCGCGCATCATTGTTAATATATCTCGTTGCCATTCTTCAAGCTCTCGACTGTACTCTTCAATAAAGAGCAATAGATCTTTCTCTGGTTTTGGTGGAAACTTTTTCTTTTTTATTCGATATGTTTTTTCCTCTTGTTTTCCGATTTGATCCAATTTCCACAAATCATCATATGGTGTTCTAATGGTTTCAGTTATCTCATCATCGTCTTCTTCATTTAAGTTATACATTAGTTTTGGTCTTAATAAGGATGGATCAATATGCTCTTGAATTGCTAGAACTGCATCTAGAAATTCCTCAACTTCCTCTTTTCCGTATAACATTTCATAATGGGCAATACGTTCAGCAGTAGCCGTCATACTCTCAACCATATCTCTTCTAGTATTCGAGAATCGTATATTATTTTTAAAGAAATCACAGTGAGCGAGCACATGGGCAATAATTAATTTGTTTTGTGTTAATGTATTGGTATCAAGTAAGAACGCGTAACATGGATCCGAGTTAATTACAAGCTCGTAAATTTGACTTAGCCCAAAGTCATATTGAAGTTTCATTTTATGAAATTGTTTCCCGAAACTCCAATGAGTAAATCGGGTTGGCATTCCATATGCACCGATTGTATAGATGACATCTGCAGGACATATCTCATAGCGCATCGGAAAATAATCTAAGCCAAACCCATTTGCAATTTCAGTAATCTCATCAATGGCTCTATGAAGCTGTTTTTCCATTCATGAACCCCCTCCAATTTCCGATTCTCTGAAATCATGCTTCTGAATTTATACCTCTATTTTCTTTTGGAAAAATCGTTTTAGCGCCTCATATACATCATTTTTTTGTTTTAATATATAGTATCTAAATTTTGGATCGTCAATTTTCCGGTAAACGCTCATTAAGGTTGAATATCGGTTATGTGCATTGACTTCACCATATCCAAACATACTAGATACTTGCATAAGTTCTTTCACTAGCTTTAAGCATTTTTCATTGTCCGTTGAGAAATTATCACCATCAGAAAAATGAACTGGATAAATATTATAACGCGAAGGGTTATACTTCCCTTGAACCAATTCTAAAGCTTTGGCATATGCTGATGAGCAGGCAGTACCTCCGCTTTCGCCCTTTGTAAAGAATTCTTCCTCTGTCACCACTTTAGCTTCCGTATGGTGTGCAATAAATTCAATGTCTACATACTCATATTTTGTTCTTAAAAATCTAGTCATCCAGAAGAAAAAGCTTCTGGCACAATACTTTTCAAATGCCCCCATCGATCCACTCGTATCCATCATCGCAAGGACAACCGCTTTAGATTCTGGTTTAATTACCTCATCCCACGTCTTGAAACGTAAATCATCATTATGGAAAGGAGCTATTTTAGCTTTCCCTTTCATAGCATTACGTTTGATTGCGGTAAGAATCGTTCTTTTCTTATCGATATTCCCCATTAAACCTTTTTTTCGAATATCGTTAAATTCAACCTTCTCAATTGTGATATTCTCTTTTTCTTTCTCTTGTAAATTTGGTAGTTCAAGCTCATTAAATAAGATATTTTGTACTTCCTCTAAACTTACCTCAGCTTCATAATAATCTTCTCCTGGTGCATCACCCGGTTTATTTCCTTTCCCTGGACCCTTTTCCGCCGGCCCTCGTTCACGAGCAACAACATCCCCAACCTTGCTATCACCTTTCCCTTGGCCAACATGCTTTGATTTGTCGTAGTTATATCTAATTTTGTATTCATCTAGCGAACGAATTGGAATTTTAATAACCTCTCGCCCATTCGACATAATAATACTTTCTTCACTGACGATGTCTGGTAAATTGTTTTTAATAGCGTCCCTTACCTTCTCCATGTGGCGTTGCTGGTCTTGGTGCCCTTTACGATGGAGGGACCAATTTTCCTTCGAGATGACAAACTGTTTTTGATTATCGCTCATATTATCCTCACCCATCTATTAATTAATTTCAATTAGCGAACGACTCGTCAAAAAGTGCCATTTAAATACTATCGCCTGAAACGGAAAAGCACTTTTCATATAATATGAGAATTTTCTGACATACTTCACTTTTTTTTAAAAAATAAAAAAGACAACAACTTGGAATAGTGGCTAAGGTGTATTCTTGGGAAGATATTATCTATAAACGATGAACATTTTAAATTGCACCTCTACTTTATATTAATGCTATGCTTTTTAGAATATTTATTAAATAGTTGTAAAATAGAAGTGGAATGTTAAATTTTGTTTTTTATCCTATGGAGTAGGATTTACTGGGAAAAATTGTAACATATCTTCGTTTTATCCGACTAACTTTAAAGTAGGAATTTTTAAAAAAAACGATGAGGTGAGTTTATGAAGAAACAATTGGCGTTATTAGGACTGGTAGTTGGGATTCTTCTATCATCGGTGGGAACCACTTCAGTATCAGCTTCAGGGGTGCATTACAAGGATGTAAACAAAGAAGATAACTTTTACGATGCGGTGGAATATTTACTGGAAAAAGGAGCAATCAGTAAAACACTTCCACATTTCCGACCATACGAAAATATAACACGAGGTCAGTTTGCTAGTATATATGCAAAAGCGAATGATTACAAAGTACAAGATGTATTACAATTACACCCTAACCCTATTTTTAAAGATGTTCCGAAAAATCATCAATTTTACCCATATGTTCAGGCGATGTATCCAAACGTTATGACGGGTTACAGTAATTATGTTTATAGCCCTAAGTATTTCGGAATAAATGATAATTTAACACGTGGGCAATTTGCAGGAATTTTAGTGAGAAATTATGGGTTAATTACAGCTGAGAGCTATATCGAACACGGCGGAACTGTATCGGATATCTTTGATGGTAAAAATTTTAAAGGTCAGTGGGGGCAACACATAGCGACACTAGAAACGATTGGTATAATGAATGGTTATGGCGATGGTACGTTTAAGCCTAACGAACCTATTAAGCGTTCGCAATTTGTTAACATGTTATATAAGGCGTTAGGCGTTGAAGTTGTGCGTGATACTATACTTACCGATTACTACAAGTACGAAATAAGTAGTTTAAGAAAATTAGGAATAACAGATGAAGTTATTTTTGAAAAAGTCAAATCGCTAAAAGAGAACGATGTTATGAATTATGTAGATTCCTATGAGAATTATTGGTGGATGAATGATGCTGATGGATTTACAGAAAATTATATATTAGAGATTCGCAAAGAAGGGGAGATCTTGTTTGAAGATATAAACGTTAAAATGATCGTTACTAAAGATCAATACGGTTCTAGAAAGTTTGTATTTGAGAAGATTAAAGAAGCACCATTAGAAACACCATGATGTGGCAGATTATTTAGCGAAACAATATTATAAAAGAAAAAAGCAAAAGTTTATCGTGTAAGTAGTACAGATAATGTGGAGAAAATCCAAACTCACATTAAATCTTTAATATCGTAGAAGTAGTATAATGATTAACAGTTAATTTAGCGCATAAAAACGCTTGGATTTATCCAAGCGTTTTCGTTATTGAATTTCCAATTGTTTCTTAAAAATATGACATTTATCACTTCTATTTACTTCAAAATGACAAATCATCTTTGATAGTAAATATAGAGGCAGAAGTTACTTCAGTATTATTCTGATTTTATAAGGATACTCCATATCCACTATTTTCAGGATATCTATACAAATAACAAACTACTTTTCCATCCTTTTAAAAACAATTTGGTTCATCTCTTTACTAACTGTTTCTTGAATATCATCCAATTTATAACCTACTGTTTCATATTGCTAATTTGGATGCTATTTCAATGTTGGTCCACTGAAATGAACTTCTTACTAGATTTTGTGGACAAACTTTTGAATGTTATTGGTATAACATAATTATTAACTATTCAAAGAAGATGGTATGTGGTTAACTATTCTATCTATTTAGAAGACTACCTACATAACGTAACAGTTCATTCGCACTTGTTGTATTGTAGCCGTACTCATCAACAAGGGTTGCAATAACTTCGTTGATTTTCTTTAATTGAGACTCATCCGGCGTTGTGGAAGACGTTGTAATTTTTACAATATCTTTTAAATCCGCAAATAACTTCTTCTGAATTGCTTCTCTTAATCTCTCATGAGAATTGTAATCAAAACGTTGTCCTTTTCTAGCATAAGCTGAAAGGCGAATGAGTATTTCTTCTCGGAATGCCTTTTTTGCATTTTCTGATACGCCAATTTGTTCTTCAATGGAACGCATTAATTTCTCATCTGGATTCATTTCTTCTCCAGTTAACGGATCACGTAGTTTATTCTTATTACAGAACGCTTCCACATTGTCTAAATAATTATTCATTAAATGTTTTGCTGACTCTTCATAAGAGTAAACAAATGCTTTTTGCACTTCATTCTTCGCTATTTCATCATACTCTCTTCTTGCAACAGCAATGTAGTTGATATATTTTTCTCGATCTTCCTGAGAGATGGATGGATGCTGGTCAAGGCCATCCTTTAATGCACGTAACACATCTAATGCATTGATTGATGGTACTTCCTTACGAATAATGGCAGAAGAAATTCGATTAATCACATATCGTGGGTCAATACCATGCATACCTTCGTTAGGGTACTCTTTCTTTAACTCCTCCACATCGACAGAATTGAATCCTTCTACGTTTTCCCCATCGTATAAACGCATTTTCTTCAGAAGATCAATTCCCTGTTTCTTCGGAACTTCAAGTCTTGTTAAAATAGAGAAGATTGCAGCAGCTCGCAGTGCATGTGGTGCAATGTGAACATGCGACATATCACTTTCACGAATCATTTTTTCGTAGATTCGTTCTTCCTCACTCACTTTTAGATTATAAGGGATTGGTATAACAATTATACGAGAGTGAAGCGCTTCGTTCTTTTTATTAGAAATGAAGCTACGGTACTCCGTTTCATTTGTATGGGCAACAATTAGCTCATCTGCTGAAATTAAAGCAAAACGACCAGCCTTGAAATTTCCTTCCTGTGTTAAAGATAATAAATGCCATAGAAACTTTTCATCCAACTTTAACATTTCCTGGAATTCCATCATACCTCGGTTGGCTTTGTTAAGCTCGCCATCAAATCGATACGCACGTGGGTCAGACTCAGAACCGTACTCAGCAATTGTCGAGAAGTCGATACTTCCAGTTAGATCGGCAATATCTTGAGACTTTGGATCAGACGGTGTAAATGTCCCTATACCGACCCGTCTATCTTCTGAGAAAAAGATTCTTTCAATCATAACATCTTCAATTCGACCACCATACTCTTGTTCAAGTCGCATAGTATTTAATGGTGATAAACTACCTTCTATTCGAATGCCATATTCATTATAAAAATCTTCTCTTAAATGATGAGGTATTAAGTGTAACGGATCCTCATGCATTGGGCAGCCTTTAATGGCATATACCGCACCCTCATCTGTTCTTGAAAACTGCTCAAGGCCTCTTTTTAACATTGTTACAATTGTTGATTTACCACCACTTACAGGACCCATTAACAATAAAATACGCTTCCTAACATCAAGTCGTCTTGCAGCTGGGTGGAAATATTCCTCAACTAATCGCTCAAGTGCGGATTCTAATCCATAAATTTCTCTATTAAAGAAATTATAAAATTTTTGTCCGTTTTTTTCTTCTACTCCTGAACTACTAATCATACTATAAACGCGAGAGTGTGCCGTTTGAGCAATTTCTGGCCTTTCTTTGACAAGTTCTAAATATTCCGCGAAAGTACCTTCCCACTTCAACCTATTCTCTTCATCACGGTATTTCCTTACCTTATTTAAAATGTCGATAGTATCGCCTCCATTCCTCGTGGCATGGTTTATTAAACATACTATGAATTTTTTTAGGTTATGATACCAAATCAATTTCGAATTTTGGCTGATTCTTTTCCACTTTTGTTAATTTTACGCTGATCGTGACTTAATTTGTTTTTCGTATTTTTTGCTTAACTTCAGTGGACTAGTAGAGAATACTAAGGTAACGAAGACTCAATACATGTAGTAAGATTACAATCATAATTTTGGAAATATATTGGTTATTTTACTCTGGTCTACTGTAGCAATTAAGACATCCTAAATTTCTGCATGATAACTTGGTAATTAATTCTGTTCGTAACCTTTGTTCATCAAACTTAGTCTCCTTAGTTCCTTATACTCAATCTTCCCTTCCTTTACTACAACAACGTTAAATGTAAAAGGCCTTGTTTGCAGTTGCATATCAGCTCTTGTAACGGGCTGATGCTCAGGGTAAAGAAAACTTGTAATCGTTCCGTCAGGTTCCCGATTTGCTAGTACAACTTTATTTACATCAGCAATCGTCTTTTTTCTTAATTCAGTTAATAAGTCGTCAACTGAGATTCTTGCCTTTTTTAAGTTCTTATCTAGTATTTTTCCATTTTGAATTAGTGGAAGTGGCGAATCGCTACAAAGTGTCGGAATGGGAGCCACTTTAAAGTTAAAAAAGTTCCTAATATATATAAACTGACTAGCACAGATATCGTAATGAATGACCCTTGTAATCCCAACCCTTCATCAGACAGTGGGTGTGCGATGATATTCCCTATAATCATTGCAATTGTATAATCAAGTAATCTAAGTTGTGAAATCAAACTGTTACTTTAAAATAAAGCATGATCAAAAATGCCTCGCAAACTATATTTTACGGTAAAAGAAACAATCCAATTTAAAAAAAGATTAATCAAAATGGATTGTTATCCAGCAGATATATTTTAGGCTTTATAAAAAAGTTTGATTATTTTCTAACTGTATTGCTCCACAATCGTGCCCGATAATTGAAATGCGATGTTCTATTAGCTGGGTTATTCACACTTAGGTGTTCAGGTTAAGCTTCAAGTGGAAAAAGTAGCCGGAAAATTTCCGCTTAATTAAAAAATAGAATAAAAAATTGCTGAAATAGACGGAGAAATTCCGCTTATCGACTCGAAAATGGCGAAAAAGGAGGATTTTCCTCTGCATAGCCGGAAAATTTCCCCTTATTTACCCCAGAATATAGATGTATTCGGCATTTAACCGGAAAATTTCCGCTAATTTCACTTTCATAGTTGTGCTTAAAAATGCTTTACGAAACCTCTCATTGATGAATCCATCCACTCTATCTCATAATCTGGCCCTTTCCTTGAAGAAATGCACAATTCTTGTTGCAGAATTGCGCACGATTGTTGAAGATCGTTATTCAACTAAAACCCTCGTAAGTTTATGTGTAATCATTAACAAGTCCACAAGACATTCAATTTTCATGAGTTTGTTTAGATATTACATCCAAATCTTCTCCCAAACGTTTCGTGGCTTCAAATATAACGCCATCATAACTTTTTATGTCAAAATAGCCAATATAATAATCCCATACATCTGAATGATTTGAATATTCAGCAATACTTTTTATAATTTTGTTGAACAAAATTATAGCTTCCTCTTCTGTCGGGTGTTCTTCAACCATAAGTCTAAACTTAATATTTTCTCCTTTAAATGCTGCTGCGGTTGTCACTATTTCATCCAGTTTCTCAAATGTTTCCTGAGTTTGATCTAAAACTTCACCTTTTATGACGAATATAAGATATGAATTTTAAGCTATGAAAAAAGTGAGTATGTTCACGTTATTTCTTTTGAATATAAGCTTTACCAAATACATATATATTGGTGATGCAAATGAAAGGAGGATAAAATGTATTCTCAGTATAAGTATTGGAAACCCTTTGTAAGTCCTTTTGACCCTTGTAGACCAATACTCGTAAAAAGTTATTCCACACCTCCACAACTTTACATGAACTTTCAACCACCCGGTTTGCCACAATTCCAATCTCCTAAACAAGCATTAATGCACGGTACTCTTTGGCCACAACTATATAGCCCATATCCAGATCCGAAAAAAGGGGGGGCGAAATTGTGACGAAAAAATTACCACCAGAGTACTATGAGCTTTTAGAAGAAATTCAGGCTATCGATTTTGTCCTCGTTGAATTAAATCTCTATTTGGACACACATCCACATGATATCGAAGCAATTAAACAATTTAATGAAACTGCCCAAAAAAGTATGCATTTAAAAATTAATTTTGAAAAACAATTCGGCCCTTTAATGAATTTCGGTCGAAGTTTCTCTAATTACCCTTGGAATGTAGACGACTCACCATGGCCATGGCAAGTATAAAGAAAAGCGGAGCGCGTTCGTTATGCCGCGACAAGCGCTGGAGACGTTGAAAACGAAGGCGCTTTTTGCCTTCGGTGTCAACGTCGAAGCGACCTCGAGCGGCTAACGCGCGTAGCTAGACAATTACAAAAGCAGAGCGCGTTCGTTAGTTATCAAGGAGAAAAAGTGAGGGGAGCATATAGTTAAATGTTTTATTATGAAAAGAAACTCCAGTACCCTGTTAGAGTATCCACTTGTAATCCAATGCTTGCTAAATTTTTAATAGAACAGTACGGTGGTGCTGATGGGGAATTAGCTGCCGCGCTTCGTTACATGAATCAACGATATACAATCCCAGATAAAGTCATCGGGTTATTAAACGATATTGCCATGGAAGAGTTTTCCCACCTAGAAATGATTGCTACTATGGTTTATAAACTTACAAAAGATGCCACTCCAGATCAGTTAAAAGCAGCTGGCTTAGGCGATCATTATGCAAATCATGATCGCGCATTATTCTACCATAATGCATCTGGCGTCCCTTGGACTGCGGCTTATATTCAAGCGAAAGGCGATCCAATAGCGGACTTGTATGAAGACATTGCCGCGGAAGAAAAAGCCCGCGCAACATACCAATGGATTATTGATATGTCAGATGATCCGGACTTAAATGATGGTTTGAAATTTTTACGAGAACGCGAAGTAGTCCATTCTCTTCGTTTCAGAGAAGCAGTTGAAATCTTAAAAGATGAACAAAATACAAAAAAATTTTTCTAATTAATTGATCCCATCTTCATAAAGAAGATGGGATTTTCTTATAGATCGGTATATTAAAACAAGATCAACAAACAATACATCATGAACCTACTATTTTAAAGGAGTTAAAAAAATGGATTTGAATTTAATATGGCAAACTGTACTAATTTTCGTTGTCGGCACAATTAATTAAAAATTAGTGACCTTCAAATTATCCTGATTACTTACAATAAAAATATAATTTCTAAAGGCACGCAATATTCCAAGCGCGTCTTTTTTATTTTAAGAACATATTGATATTTATGAAGCAAAGTTTTAAGATTAGTTGACTATATTACTAATTAGAAAGCTGGTGCTACAATTGAATGCTAAAGCCCTTATATTAGCCTTAATTACAGTCATCGTATGGGGTTCAACATTTGCTGCTAATAGCGTAAGTCTACGTGGAGGCTATTCTGCAGGACATTTAATTTTAGTACGTTTTATTATCGCTTCAATACTATTTATTTTTCTAGCATCGTTACCAAAAATCCCCTTTAAATTACCCGCTAAAGAGGATCTTTGGAGAATTATATTACTGGGCTTCCTCGGGATTAGCGGGTACCATATTTTTGCTACATTTGGTCATGTAACAGTCAGTGCTGGTACAGCTGGTATGTTAATTGGTTCTGGACCTATTTTTACAACTTTATTTGCTATTTGGATTTTAAAAGAAAGACTTGGAACCGTAGGATGGGGCGGCCTTGGTTTTGGCTTTTTAGGAATCATTTTAATTTCGGTTGGATCTAATGATGGCTTGGGCATTTCACATGGAGTTATTTTTATCCTAATTGCAGCAATCGCAACGTCGTTATTTTTTGTATTTCAAAAGCCATTATTTGAAAAATACACTGCTATCGAATTAACAGCTTATTTTACGTGGGCCGGAACGATTCCTTTTCTACTATTCGCTCCAGGACTACTAGAAACAATTCAAACAGCAACTATAGAAGCCAATTTGACAGCAATCTATATTGGTATTTTCCCTACAGCTGTTGCATATTTAACTTGGGCAATAGCCTTATCGCTAGCTAATGCAAGTTCCGTTTCGAGTGCCCTTTACCTTGAACCTGTTGTTGCAATTATCGTTGCTTGGGTGTGGATTAAAGATTTACCCTCAATGCTATCAATTGTTGGCGGATTAGTTGCTATATCTGGTGTATTAATTGTCAATTATTTTGGTAAAAAACATTGTTTACTCGAAAAGAATGCTATCGAGTCTTCTGTAAAATAAAAGAGTGCTCTCCTTTATTTAAGTTTAAGGGAAAGCACTCATTTATTTTTATAATGGAAGTTTTATTTCTCCCTATTCACGATATAATTCAAAAAGTGTTTTAAGAAGGTCGTACTTCGTGGTATATTTTCGAGCGATTCCATTGCAATACAATAATGATTCCACATCTCAATTTTCGCACCGTCAATTCCTAAAAGTGATACAAATGTAGATTTATTATTCTCAACATCTTTACCTACTGTTTTTCCAAGTAATTCCGAATCACCTTCTACATCAAGCAAATCATCCTTAATTTGAAATGCAATTCCTGCATGACGCGCAAACTTCTTCAGTATTTCTTTTTCCTCCATACTTACTTGAGCTAATATGGCAGGCATGATGAGGCAAGCTTCAAAACCTAATCCCGTTTTATAAAAACTAATTGTTTCTAACTCATCTATTGTTAAGATTTTTCCTTTTGACTCCAAATCCATTGCTTGACCTTGGCACATTTCTGCCGTCATTCTTGCTGCATATTGTATAAGTTGTAGTACTGATTTAGGTTCAAATTCATCCATAGAAGCTTGTTCCTCAAAAGCTTTCTGAGTAAGGAAGAGACCTGCTAATTCTGCGGTGGCCACATTATACAGTTCATGAACCGTAGGATGACCTCGACGAGTAGAGGCATTATCTTGAGTAGGTAAATCATCAAAAATAAGCGAGGCTGTATGCATGTACTCTAAAGATTTTAATAGTGGAATAAGATGCCCTTCATTTAATCCATATATTTTAACTCCCATAAACCAGGTCAAAATAGGACGTAATCGTTTTCCCCCACCTTTTAAACTGTAATTTGCTGCCTCTAAAACAGGGTCTTGAACTAATCGTTGCTCTTCTACTTCGATCGTTAAATTATCATTAATTTTGTTTTGTACTACTCTAATTGTTTCTGCAAACTCTTTCAGTTCTTCCTTTTCATCTTTAAACGAATTAATCATTTGATCACGTAGTAATTTATCATAAAATTCGACATTCTCTGCTTTATCAACTAGTTTCTCAATTAACTTTTGGAAAGATGTATTTTGAAGTGCAAATATAGTCATTACTTTCTTATACATCTCAACTCCAACTTTTTCTCTGAATCGTTTTAATCCATTAATTGCACGATCAATAATAACTTCACTCGTTTGTACATCAGATTTGTATACATTGTGAATTAAGTTTGAAATTACAACCCAATACAATTCAAATGGATTGATTAAATCTTTGCGTTGATGGTGATATTTGAGGTAATACGTATAAGGAGTCACTGCACCGTCATTTTGGTCTTGAAACATATCAGCAAAATCATCTGCAAGCTGATTGTATATTCCATATAAAAATGTTCGTTGATCAAAGCCTTTGTCTTCTTCTACATTTAACATGGAGCGTGCAATTAAACGTGAAGAGGCAGACTTTAAAATAATCGGGATAAACAGCTCTTCATTCGTGTAGTGCGGGTCATTCAATTCTTTATTACGGTCTACTTCTTGAGAGTGGAAAAATACATAGGATTGTTCAAAAAACTTCGATTGCGATTCTTGATGTTGTTTAATATAGGTAAATGCTTCTTCCAATTCCTTATGGATAAATTGCATAAGTTGCTCATTTTTACCTTCCCACTTCCCAAAATCAGGTACTTCACCGGTTAATAGTGTCTGTCTAATTAAACTTGAATACCGTTTCTTTTCATTAAAATCTAATACACTACAATCTAGTAAATCATCGATAAAAGGATATGTTAGACCATAGGAGTACCCTAATCGAATTGCCTCATCATATTGTTTCATACGCTCGGCTTTTGCGAGTTCTTCATCCATTTCCTCGTGAACATGCATCATAACGCCCGCAATGATTTTTATAAGCTTTCTTCTTCCATTAATTGCGTCCATTTCTTCAGGTATATTTTTGGATACCAGTTGAAGCTTCTCAAACAGCCAGATCATGGTTAATTCAATATTTTCTTCTTGAGCCTTACGATACATACCATAAAAACTAAATAAATTTGTAATATCATCCTTTTGACTATCCGACTCATTTATTTGCTCCATTAAATTGTGAACGATTTGCTGAATACGATCTTGTGTCTTTGTGGAGTTCAGTGTTTTGCCTAAATCACGCAAAAATATGTAAGAAACACTTCTATGAAGATAGTTTGTTAGATTCCCTTTATAATTAAGATACTTTAAATATTGTTGATAGTTCCTACCGTTAGGGGGGGCTGTTTTTCCACGTAACATGAACGGAAGTATTTTATTACTAGTATGATTCTTTTTCCATTTCTTAATGTCTTCTTTCAACGTTTGGATAAACGATTGATTCTGTATTTGATTTTGTAACAACTGGAAATAATGCGAAGCCTTTTGCTCCGCTTCCGAGTAAGCTACATTTTCGTCAATCATATAGATGTTATTCATTAAACTCACCTTTACACTTTTAGTCTCTTGTATATCCAAACTGTAGACATTACTTAATATATTATCATCTGCCAAGTTTTAAAACGAAAGCCAAATTAAAGGTTTAAACTGTTATCTAATTAAACACTTACAATTAATTTTAGAAATCAGTTCATCTAAGACCAGTCTTGCCTTTCTAGTCGATACCATATTGAAAGTCTCAACCTATTGAAAAGGGGTCCGTCTTGTATTTGCATATCAGACGTCCCCTAGTTTCATTATTGCGTTTTTATTGTAATATTTCCATTATGAGAGTTTAATTTAATTAAATTATGGCCGTTTCCAATCACAGAATTGTAACTATTTGAACCAAATACATTAATTTCCCCATTATGCGTTTTTATATCAAGTGTTGTATTCTCGGGTTCTTTTATTGTTTCAATAATTATATCTCCATTATCTGTACCAATACTAAATGGACTACTCAATGCATTTGTCGAAATTGTTACATCTCCGTTATTTGTTTCACTTATAACCTTTCCATTCACATTATTCAGATTGACATTCCCATTATTGGATTCTGCATATATATACGAGCTTTTGATATTGTTCATAATAATTTTTCCATTATTCGTATTAACACTCATTTCATTCACTTCGAAATTCGAGACATTAACACCACCGTTATTCGTGTCAATTTTTAACGTTTCGTAAAGATGCTCTGGAAGGAACACATTTAATACTGGTGAGGAAGAAAATAAATCAAATGAGAACCACCTAAACCATTTACGTTCCACTTCGATATCAAGTGTATTACCTTCTATCTCAACATTCAGATCATACAAATCGCTATTAATAAGTTCAACAAAAGGCTTATCTTCCGTTACTTTTACATTTATCTTTGCATTTTCAGTATCAATTTCAACATGTTGAAATGATTCATCCGTAATCGTAGCATCTTTTCTTTCTCCATTTGAAAACAGATCAAAAAGTACATTAAACAAACTTACTGCAATAATTGCAAATAAAATGATTATCAAGTACGATTTTTTCAATTAAATCCTCCCTTTCTTATTTATTCATTACCTTCATCATAAATCACTTTCTAAAACAAGATCATGACCTTAATATGTAATTTCTACTAAGTCTCAAGTCGTATTAGTAACATAATCAACTTTCGACTAATAAAAAACTGCACCTCCATTGTGTTAGATGGTGTCTAACAATTAGAGGTACAGTTCAAACTTGCAAATGAAGTTTTAAAAAGAAAACTGCTTAGTTTTTAACATTGTCTAATACTTCATCAATCGATTTAGCAACCGTATGCTCGATTGGTTTCCATTCAACTTTCATGAACAATGCAGTAATGGCTATTGGTATATAGGTAAACATGAATAACGGGAAGGTGAAAGTGTACATAATTTTTTTCCAATTAGAACAATGAATTCTCTTCCACTCAGTCAATGTTGTGATGAATCCAATAACAAATAAAATACCATAGTACCAACAGATTGACTTAAGAATTGCCATCGTTGTAACTGTAATGACCTCTTTGCCTTCAATAAACCCTAACATTCCAGCTAAATAAAATGAACTATTCACCGTCATACTAAAGAAAGTTATTAACATAGCAGGCATGATCGTCATTGTCATATCATAACAGGAAAAACGATTCCCTTTATTAAATAAGACTCCACTCATTAACTTTTTACCATACTGGTGAAATACTTGATAAAAGCCCTTTGCCCAACGCAATCTCTGATGCCACGATTGAGTAAAAGTGACAGGTTGTTCGTCATAAAGAATTGCATTTCTACAATATCCGATTTTTTCACCTTTGATAATCTGAGATACGGAAAACTCAATATCTTCCGTAAGGAGATGGTGAATCCAGCCTCCATTTTCTTTAAATAGTTCAGCCTTTACTAAAAATCCTGTGCCTGAAATAGCACAGCTATTCTTTAACACTGTACGGGGTAAATTTAAATACTCCGCTTCGTGTAAAAACCATAAGGCATATCCTGCAGAAATCCAGTTTTGATCGTAGTTTTTTGAATTTCTATAACTTGTAATCACTCGGTAGCCTTGATTAAAGGTCTTATTCATCTCGGCAATATAGTTTTTATCTAGTAAGTTGTCTGCATCTAGAACTAAATAACCGTCAAATTTTTTGTGTGAATAGTCTTTTTCAATAATATTTAGCATGTAATCTAATGCATACCCTTTACCAACCCGCTCTTTATTAAACCTTTCTTTCACGATTGCGCCTTCTTGACTTGCAACTAAAGCAGTATCATCGGTACAATTGTCTGCTACAACAAAAATATCTACCAAATCTTTTGGATAGTTTTGTTTTTTTATACTCTTTATTAGTTGACCGATGACAACTTCTTCGTTTCTCGCAGCAATAATTACCGCAAACCTGTTTAAATGAATGTTATGGGATACGTCTTTTTTGCTTCTTTTCGCTTTAAACGCAATGAACATGTATATGATCTGATACAGGTACATACAAGCGAACAAAAGAAACATAAAAAGATTGAAGTTTTCAATAAAACTTGTAATTTGTGTGTTCAACGGAATGCCTCCACATTAATCATGATGAAAAAAATTTTATTCCATTCTCATTTCGTAAATTTTAATCAACTGATACCATACTTATATAGACGTTTTTAAATAAAAAAAGTTCTATTTTATTCCATTAAAGATTGTAAATTTAATATTCAATAAAGTAAATAACCCTTTTTATTTATTTTTTCATACGTTATAAATCAATCTAGTAATCAGTTATATCCTTTTTTTCTGTTAAAAATGCATTTTTTTGTAAAAATTTGTTGATATTGTCCATATTTAGTTATCGGAAAGGAAAAAGAACTATAAATAGTCATTTCAAACTATTTACAGCTCTTCATTTCTCTATTTTAATTTGTTAATCGACGTTCTCAGCTTCCCAATTCGCTATTTCTTCTCTTACAATTGGTGCTACTTCTTTCCCTAGTAGTTCAATTGACTTTAGGACATCCTCATGCGGCATAGAACCTACAGGACAATGAAGCATAAAACGTGTTATCCCAACATTTTTCCGTAGGAATATAATTTTCTCTGCTACTGTTTTCACGTCTCCTACATATAAAGCACCCTCTAAACTTCTTGCATAATCAAATGTATCACGAGTATATGGCCCCCAACCACGTTCTCTAGCTAATACGTTCATTGCATATTGCGTTGGAGGGAAAAACTTATCCACTGCCATTTCAGTTGATTCTGCAACAAATCCGTGGGAATGTGAGGCAACCTTCAATTTTGATATATCATGACCAGCTTGCTTTGCTGCTTTATAATAAAGTTTCACAAGTGCTCCGAATTGTAAAGGACTACCACCTATTATGGCAAGAGCAAGGGGTAAACCAAGTACACCTGCCCGTACGACAGACTGCGGTGTACCTCCACTTGCAATCCATACGGGAAGTGATTCTTGAACCGGTCTAGGGTAAACTCCTCTATTATTTATTGAAGGTCGATGCTTCCCTTCCCATGTAACGACTTCGTTTTCTCGAATCTTTAATAATAAGTCTAACTTTTCGTCAAACAATTCATCATAATCTTTTAAGTCATAACCAAACAGTGGAAATGATTCAATAAAAGACCCCCGTCCTGCCATTATTTCAGCACGCCCATTCGATATTGCATCAACTGTTGAAAATTCCTGAAAAACTCTTACCGGATCATCAGAAGAAAGAACTGTTACTGCACTCGACAATCTTATATTCTTCGTTCTGGCAGCTGCTGCCGCTAGCAAAACTGCCGGTGTCGAACAAGCATAATCTTTCCGATGATGTTCGCCAACTCCATATATATCTAATCCAACGTCATCTGCTAATTGTATTTCCTCAACAACTTCACGAATCCGTTCAGCATGGCTTTTTACTTGACCAGTTTTAATGTCGGGTGTTGTCTCAACAAAAGTTGTTAATCCAATTTCCATATTTGCTCCCCCCTAATTATAATTAATGTTATAATTGCTATTCGTCACCAATCATACATCACATAGATATTTTTTACCAATCGCTAAATTTTAGGTAGTAAAAAAGTTAAATTTATTGATATAAACTGATGTTGTCAGCCAATAATAAATATGAATACCTTAAATAGCATAATTAGGCGGTGAAGGCATTGAATTTATTTCAAGTTAGAAAAGGACAGTTTGTCTATTACAACAATGAGTTACATAGGGTATATGCTGTTAAACCAATGTATAAACAATCCGTTCATCTGATGAGACTAAGGGACCGTTCTCAGCACCTTTGCAGTGCGAAGGAAATAGAAAGGGTCCAACCAAAAGAATTAGATAGCTTTATGTTTAATCGAAAAGTTTACACATTAAGTAAGGATAGAAATGCTGAAGTTGGGGATTATATTCTAATTACTAACCCAAACCCCGACTATTTAGATCATTATTCCCTCAATGAAATTGAAGTAGTAGCTTCAGTTGAAAATAAGGGAGTCATTACAACAAATGCAAATGGAATTAAACACAACGAATATATGCTCATGATACCTGGGAGGCACGAAGATAGTCGTCTGATTACGTTTCGGGATATGTCACAACAAGATAATACACTTGATGATGCAGACCTAGCTGATGAAGAAGAGATATTCATATCATTTGGTGACGTATATAGGAAAGTGGATAGTCAATTAGAAGCAATGGTTGTTGCGATAGATGGTAAAACAATCTTCCTTGGTGGTGGGTTTCAATTGACTCAAGAAGAATTACTAAATAGTACTGCATGGGAGTATTTATATAATATTTTAGATCCAAGTGATGAAGAATAATCTTGCTATAGGATAATAAATTGAAGTTAGATTAGAAATATTAATGAGTTTCTCATTATAATTATTTTGTTACTGCTTTTTAGCATCGGTGTTTTTACTGAAACCACAACGCATCAAAAAATCCGCAAATCGAATAGATTTACGGATTTTTTTAATGCATTTTTATGAAGCGTTATTTTTGTTGATTTACTCTAGTTACCTCATTTTTCAAATAATCCACGAACTCTTCATCACGAACTAACCATGACTCATACGTTCGCTTTATATATTTTTCTGCTTCTTGGAAGCTTTCAAATGTTTCTTTTAACACTTTTTTGTTATGTTCAATCACCCATGTTTGATTTCTAGGATAGATAAAGTATATATCTTCATTTCGACTTTTGTACATTGCACCAAATGTTGACTCTTTAAGATTGTATCGGTTTCGCTTAGCATCCTCTTGCATTGGATCTAAATGAAAAGTGTCTAAAACATATGATTTATATGCTTCTTCTACTAAATTACAACCAGATGCTTTTTGGTGGCCACCCCCACCAAACTGACCGGCAACCTCAGAAACATCCACATGATCATGCACTGTACGAAACGATACTTTTTTACCACCCATATTAAGAATCGTAATATAGTCAAGATGTATATGTTCTTTCCCTAATTCATTTCCTAATTCCGAATGGTAAGACTCTGCATAGACAACACCTACATAATAATCTCCGACTTTTGTTTGGACGATTTCTCTTCTCTTTCGCCGAATATATCGTTCAATTTTATCTTCTTCCATATTTAATAATTTCTTCTCAAATTCATCAAAGTCAAAGTGCTCATTATTTTGTAATCGTTCAATCATCGTCTCTTCAAATTCATCAATTGAGACTAAGAAAAATAAAGAATTCAATGAATGTGCTTTATGATTCTCATTCTTTTCCCATTCCCATGTATCATACTGCCTAACTAGTTCTACAAATTCGGAAACTGCAGGTGTCTCTTCTAATTGGTGATTCGCAATTAAATATTCGTAAAATAATGAGGTAGCACTTGTTAATTTGCCTTTCGCATCTTCTACAAGCACATAACCCCACTCGTAATCGTTTAAATTTATTGCTGTTTTATGGTGGTCAATTAGTTGAACATTTGGATGTTCTCGATAAAATTCTTCAAGTCTTTTTTCATTTTTCTCGTTTGGTGATAGGTCTGTAATAAATAAAAAGGTATCCGGTTTGTCATTTTCTAAATAAAATTCTATTTCACGATTTAGTGATGCAATGGAGTTATAACGCACTTTCACATCTTGGCCGAATGCTAACTTAGCTAAAATGCCGCAGCCAACTCCATCTAAATCGTTGTGAGATAACAATTTATACATTTTTTCACCTCAATTAATTATTGCACTACGACTTATATTTTTTAAAATGATACGACTATGTGGAATGCTTGGAATTTCGTTCAAGTCGAAAGACAGATCTTGTTCAGGTACTTCATATTGAATTCGGTTTGCTAGATAATCTAGGCTAACTTTCATTATCTCAATTGTTGCTTTTTCTCCAGCACAACGATGACCAGAAAGGTAATCCCCACCACCTTGAGGAATTAACGTGAAGCGATCTTCTTTCCAATCGATAAATCGGCTCGGTTTAAATTCTTCTGGGTCTTCCCAAATTGTATCATCATGATTTGTTCCGTATAGATCTAGCAATGCTAGTGTATCTTTTTCGATTTTATAATCATGCCATGTAAAATCTTGATTTACTTTTGCAGCGACGAATGGGAAGAATGGATAGAAACGTCGCACTTCATTTACATACATTTCGAATGTTTTATCGTCAGCATTTTTTAACTTTTCCTTTTCCTTTGGATATTGAATAAGTGATAATGCTAAAAAGTTAATGTAGATCGATATTGCTACAAGCGGTCTGTAAATATTAATTACTTCCACTGCTACTGTTTCTGTATCTAATAAATTTCCGTCTAAATCCTTATGCCAAGTAAATTTATGAAGTGCTGTATTTTGAGGAGGTATAAGTTTTTTATCTCTGATTTTTTCAATTAATTCTTGCATCCATTTTTCGACTTGATTACGTGCATTACGCCCTTTCCAATGTGTTGGACCCATACTTGCAGCACCTTCATACATTTCGCTAAGTTCATTGGCTAGCCAATCCAATTCTTCTTCATCTACTAAGACTCCTGCCCATAAACAAGCAACTTTACTTAATAACTTTTTCATTTCTTCATACAAAATAATTTCTTCTTTATGAACCCATTCATCAATTGTCTTTTCCCAAAAATGTACAGTAATTTCCTTCAATTTATCCATTTCTTCATCTATCATTACAGACATTAACATTTCTTTTCGGTGTTTATGAGCTGCTCCATCCAATGTTTGAACTGCATTCTTGCCAAACAAACTTTGTACCAATCGGTTAGGAGCAGCATCTTCTCTTTTAAAATGATTACCTGTGTAAAATATTTCTGCTGCATCTCTTCCACTCATACAGATAGCTTTTTTACCAAGTATTCTTGTTTCAAATATTTCCGATTTAAAACTACTTCGTCGATTCATAATGAATTTATATCCGTCTTTCACAAGACTTAAAGTATGATCAATTCCTTCTTCTCTTGGTAATTCAAAATGTTCAGTCATAAAAACATCTCCTTATTATTTCACATGTATTGTTATTAGTGTTTGTGAAATCTTATGAATTACACGTTTCAATAAAAATTTTGCTAATTCATAAATTGTGAAAAACTTGTTGATACTATAAATAAAAATATCTTGGGGATGACAGTTATGAGGAATGAAACAACAAAAGAAAAAGAGGCAAAAATGACACAACTAATTATTTTAGGCATTTTTGGTTTTGGAATCGTCATTTCATTGCTAAATTCACTTTCGATAGAACCAAGTCTATCGAATATTCAATTTTACTTATTCTTATTAGTTGTTTTAGGCTTACTATATAAACCTTTCGGAGGGTTCATTCTAAAAAACATTCGCCAATTCTTTAGGTTTGTAAAACTTGCTTTGAATACTTTATTTTTTAAAAGAGTGCCAAAAATTAGCATCCAGCAAATTGACGAATTTAGCGGAAAAGAATTTGAGCTATTTCTTAAACCTTTGTTTGAGAAAGAAGGTTATACAACGGAAATAATGAAGTGTAACGGGAACAAAGATGCAAACATAGTTTTAAGTAAAGACAACATAAAATATGTCGTACTAGCGAAAAGGAAAAATAGTAAAGTCGGAGTAAAAGCAATACAGGAAGTGATGAGAGCTATCAAGCACTATAAAGCAACTGGCGCAATTATTGTTACCAATCAATATTTCACTACAAATGCAAAAAAATTAGCGTTATCTAATAAAATCACCCTCATCGATCGAGATGAACTTGTCAATATGATAAAAACAACAAACAAAAAATACCGTTTTGCTACTACCATTTCATAGGGCCAGGCACTCATACAATTCAGAATTGTTTCTAAATTGTGTGAGGCCTGGCTCCTTTTATATGATACTATTTTACATATACAAAAAAACGAAAGGTTGCGATTAAATGGACATTAAAACCGTATCCATTATCGGGCTAGGTGCATTAGGTATCATGTATGCACATCATTTTTCGAAAAGCTTACCAAAAGAAAACGTTCGTATAATTGCTGATGAAAAGCGGATAAAAAGGTACCTCAATAATGGAATATATTGCAATGGCCAGTTATGTGACTTTTATTATGTGACACCGAACGATGAAGTTGAACCTGCAGATTTAGTTCTTTTTACAGTTAAATTTGACGGACTAGAAGACGCCATTTTATCAGTAAAAAAACACGTCGGCAACCATACAATTTTTATGTCTGCTCTTAATGGCATTATTAGTGAGGAATTGATTGGGCAATCATATGGGGAAGAAAACGTACTATATTGCGTAGCTCAAGGTATGGATGCAGTAAAAGTTGGTAATCAATTAACATTTGAAAATAAAGGAATGCTCGTTTTTGGAGATAAAGAGCCAGGCCAAACTTCATATAAAACGAAAAGAGTTGCTGAATTTTTCCAAAAAATAAAGCTCCCTTATGAAATCGATACAAATATGTCGCACCGTTTATGGGGGAAATTCATGTTAAATGTAGGGGTCAATCAAACAGTTGCTGTATACAAAAGTAATTATGGAGAGGTGCAAAAAGAAGGAGAAGCGCGCACAACTATGATTGCGGCAATGCGTGAAGTTATCATGATTTCAGAAATGGAAGGAATACAATTGACTGAAGAAGATCTACAGTATTGGCTTAGAATTCTTGCTACACTTAGTCCTGATGGTAAACCTTCTATGGCCCAAGACGTGGATGCAAACCGTTTCAGTGAAGTAGAATTATTCTCAGGAACTGTTCTTCAATATGCAAAAAAACATGGTATTAAAGTGCCAGTAAACGAAATGTTATACAGAAAAATTTTTGACATAGAAAGTGAATATGTTCGGTAGCTTTTGTCTATAACTTTGGTAACGAATGATTCGATTAAAAAGTACAAAGATAATTAGTCTTTTTGCTAACCAATAAAAAAATAAAGAGGCTGATTCAGAAACTGAACCAACCTCATAATTCTATACTATTCGCTTGGAGTTCTACCTCTTAATTGTGCTTCAGCCATTTGCACAAGGCGTTTGGTAATCTCTCCACCTACTGAGCCGTTAGCTCGTGAAGAATTATCTGCTGATAACTGAACACCAAACTCTTGTGCAATTTCATACTTCATAGAATCTAATGCCGCTTCAGCCCCTGGGAATAATAGCTTATTTGAACTTCTGTTAGATGCCATTTCTTTCACCTCCCTGTGTCATTTAGAATGCTCAAGGAGGTGTTTTTCATACATTCAGAAAAAATTACATAACTCACTTTATATTTACTTAACTTATTTTACAAGCTCACTTAAGTTTACAATGACTCTAGTTAAATCTAATTGGTGAGATTAATTATTGACTATACAACGGCATAAATTAAATTGTTTTCGAAAATAACTCTCCTAAACGTTTAATTCCTTCTTCAATTTTTTCAGGAGTACTTGATGAAAAGTTCAAACGTAAATGTCTAATACCGTCATCTGGATTCTTACAGAAATGTATCCCTGGAACAAAAGCAACTTTATATTCGTTTGCAGCCTTCTTGAATAGTTCTAGTACATCTGGTTCACCTGATAATTCAACCCAAATAAATAAACCACCTTCTGGTTCTGTATATTTCGTACCTTCCGGGAAATATTTTTTTATAGCATTTAACATTGTATTTAAACGTACTTCATACATTGGTTTAATTTTTTCTAAGTGGCCAGGTAGCAATCCACGGTTTAAGAATTCTGCACAAATCTCTTGTGATAAATTCGAAGTATGTGTATCCGCGCCTTGTTTTGCAACCGTTAACTTTTGAATAATCTCGGCCTCCGCTAAAACTGTCCCTACACGTAATCCTGGTGAAATAATTTTGGCAAAACTATTTAGCAACACTACGTTTCCTGACATATCAAATGTTTTAATATTTGGAACTTCTTCCCCTTTATATCTTAAGTCGCAGTATGGATCGTCTTCTAGAACAATAAAATTATACTGACTTGCAAGTTCTGCAACTTTTTGACGACGGTCTACTGGTAAAGTACGTCCTGTTGGATTCTGAAATGTAGGAATTGTATAAAGCATTTTAGGATTATGCTCTTTTATTTTCGCCTCTAAATCTTCAACGATTAAGCCATCTTCGTCCATTGCAACTGGAACACATTTAACGAAATACTTATTAAATACTGAGAATACTCCTAAAAATGTAGGGGATTCTACTAATACTACATCCCCAGGGTTAAGGAATACATCTGCTAATAGTTGAATTCCTTGAGAAGCTCCTGTAGTTACAATCACGTTATCAATAGAGGCGTCAATCCCCTTTGGTTTGGCTATATGCTCTACGTATGCTTTTCTTAAGGCTGGCCATCCCTCAGTAATACCATACTGTAATACTTTTGCTCCCTTTTCAGTTAAAGCATTATCAGTAATTTCTTTAATTACTTCAATTGGGAAAGATTCATTTGCAGGACTTCCTCCTCCAAATGAAATAATTTCAGGGTCTGCTAAGGCTTTAAATATTTCCCTTATTGCACTTGTAGATACTTGCCCCATACGATCAGCAAAATTGTACATACCATTTCCCTCCTAAATAGTTAATCCATGATTTTACCTAATTATAATCCAATTACACTAAAGTTTGGTTAATAATTATAAGCTTTAATTTCAATAGTGCTTAAATGTATATATCAGAGTTCTCCTGTATTAAGTTATTCTGTCAATTTCCTAATGGAAGCTTTTGAAGTAGAATTACTTATTGTGGTAGTCAATTTATTGGAAAACTATTGCAATTGGTATACGAATCATTTATTATTAAATTTAATAATTAAATATTCACTTATTTCAATATTTTTTGAAGTAAGGATAGAGGTGCAAAGACCATTAGTACACAATTCGAGGATGATGAGATCCGTTGACAATTGTCGAAAGGGGAATTTGCCGAAGCTTTAAAGAATCTCATTATTCTTTGAGCTGGTTCTGTACTTGAACAAATGCAGAACTGTCATATAGGTATCTATATGGAGGGCTATCTTACGCGAAGGAAATGAATTTTATTCTTTGCAACAACGAGTCCTCGTTGTTGCTTTTTTTCGTTTCTAAAACACAAGCGCCCTTCTCCCTCTATTATTTAAATCCAAAAAAATTTATTAAGGATGTGGAGAAGAAATGAATTTTGGAAAAGTTTTAACTGCGATGGTAACACCATTTGATGAGCGTGGTGAGATTGACTTTCAAGCTACTGAAACACTAATCAATTATTTAATTGCAAATGGCACGGATGGTCTAGTTGTATCTGGTACAACAGGTGAGTCCCCAACGCTATCAGAAGAAGAAAAAATAAAACTATTTAAATTTACAGTGAAAATTGTAGATGGCAGAGTACCCGTTATTGCTGGTACCGGCTCTTATAATACAAAAGCATCCATTGATTTAACCATCAAGGCTGAAAATGCTGGTGTTGATGGAATCATGCTCGTAGCCCCATATTACAACAAGCCATCACAAGAAGGATTATATGAGCATTTTAAAATGATTGCCGCATCAACGAATTTACCAATTATTCTATATAACATACCAGGACGTAGTGTAGTTAATCTATCAATTGAAACAGTTCTTCGCCTAGCAGAAATCCCAAATATTGTAGCGATTAAAGAAGCTAGTGGCAATTTAGATGCAATGGCCGAAATCATAGAAAACACACCTTCTAACTTTTCGTTATACAGTGGAGATGACGGTTTAACGCTTCCTATACTATCTATCGGTGGAGCTGGTGTCATTTCTGTAGCATCACATATTATCGGGAACGAGATGCAAGCTATGATTAAAAAATACCAACTAGGCAACATCCAAGAAGCAGCTCGTGACCATCGTCGATTATTACCGGTAATGAAAATATTATTTGCAACTCCTAATCCAACATCTGTAAAAGCTGCTTTAAACTTAAATGGAATCTCAGTTGGCGGAGTGCGCTTACCGATGATCCCTTTAAATGATAAGCAATCAAATGGTTTAAAAGACGTGTTAACAAAATATAAAGAAACGGCAATTTCATAAAAAGATAAGATTTCCCCTCATTTTTTTATAATTGAATAAATATCTACACTTAAAAGGACTACCTTATATTCTCAGGTAGTCCTTAGTCTCTTTTTATCTCCTGTCATTACAGAGATTATCAAGATTTTTTCCTCACTGCTTTATAAGATGAATGTCTACTCTCTTAAATTCTGATGTATACAAAAACAACAAAATTTTTATAACAACTAGTTCGTATTAAAACAATTCGTCTAATCATACATTTTAATACCGTTATCTTTGCATTAAGAGAGGAGTGAATCTTTGTGGGAAAAAAGTCAAATGGAAGTTTTGATTTAATCCTTTATTCAGTTGGACTAGCCTTAGCATTTCTTGCATTTTACATATCCAAATGGATGGCTGCTCCATTACTTAACAAAGTGGAATCTGGCACACCTTTAGTTGAGATTATTTTTAATCAGAACGACAAGATTACTTTTCTTTGGAATATGATGTTTCCAACGATTATGTTATTGGTGGGAATAGGGATATTTATTGTATTATTGTGGCAAATGGGACGAGCAATTTTATTAAAACGGGACTCAAGATTTAATAAAATTTTGTTAATTTTAATCGCTTCTGTTGTCTTTATTGATTTATGTGTCGCTATTATGGATAGCTGGGACCTTCTTATCATCAATTTCCAATACATCCTCATTCTTTTAGTTTTATTAACCGTCATAGGGTATGCAGTGAAATTTGTCCTCCACCCGAAAAAATAGGATTTTTCCTTTTGATTAAAGACTTTTATAACTGCTCGGTAAAAGTTAAAACCCGAATTCAAATAATCCGGGTTTTTAATATTATGCTTTAGAAAATTGTGTTATTAAATCATTAAACTTGTCACGCTCCTCCCAAAAGCAGCCGTGACCACTATATTGGAAAGGGATAAGTTGAGAATTTGTTATCTTTAAGTTCATTTCCTGTGCTTGTTTAAATGGGATTACCTTATCATGGAGACCGTGCACAATTAAAGTAGGAGTGTGAATTTTTAGTAGATCCTCATGTAACGTTTCATCTCTTAGTAAAACAATAACTGCTGCAGTTGACCAACCTGCTGCCTCTAACCCCATTTGATTAAACCAATTTGCAAATTGACTCGTTATATATTGAAAGAAAAATTGATCTGTCACGCCTTGCATCATTTTAGGACGATCGTTTAATGTTTCCTCTAAAAGTTGTTTAGCTGTATTTGCTGTAAAGCCTGTTGGCGCAGCAGCTGATAGAAGTACGAGTTTAGATACTCCGAATCCGTTATAACGAGCCATATATCGAATGGCAATTCCTCCACCCGTAGAATGACCTAACAGTGTAATATCCTTAAGTTGAAGAGTTTTAATTATTTGGTACAAGTCATCTGCTAATCTGTTATAGTTATATCCAGTAAATGGTTTATCTGAAAGTCCAAACCCCCGCCAATCTATTCCGATACAACGGTATCCCCGGGCAGGCAGTACATTAAATTGATATTCAAACTGTTTATGACTTAATGGCCAACCATGTAGAAATACAATCGTCTTTTCACCACTAGGATTAATGTCCTCAACATAAATATTCACGCCAGGTTCTACCGGAACATAGTACCCCATTTTATCCTCCATTCAATTATCTACTATTTAATATCATATTCTTTTGTTAAAGGATGGGTGAGTACCTAGATTAGTTGACTGTTAAAAAAAAGAGATAACTCCATAAATTTGAGCCATCTCCTAATGCTTATACTTTTAATATTAAATGATATTAAGCTTGTAATTTTGCCTTCTCGATTTTCTTTAAACGAATTGCTTCAGATACACGCTCATGAAGGTCTTCGGCAATTTCAACAGTAAACTGTTTACTTAAAACAACCTCTTTCAATTCCTTAACATTGTTACATTCCTGTTTCAGAACAGTATATACGGAACCATATTGCATAGATTGATGTGTATCGCTTCCCCCAACAACCGGTTTATCCAACGATAACGCAAATTCATTTAAATCTCTTATATTTTCCTGGATCCCAAGCTTATGCAAGTCTTTCCCGTTTAAATCAAATGCATCGAGCTGACTTAACAAAGAGTGGTCCAAATCTTTTAATGGTGTACTTGGGCGAAATGGGTGTGCGCCAATTACAAGTAGTTCGTAACCTGAACGTAAATGTAACAATTCAGAAAAAGGGATGAAGTAACCCTCTTCTGTATAACAGTTAAGTTGTTCACGCATTGCCCTTATATCTTCTAAACTACCAATACATAAGATATGTCCTACCTCTTTAATATCCACTTCCATCCCTGGAAATACCTTTAAACCAAAAATATTATAATAACCATCCTCATAAGGAAAATGACTATCTAATGTATCATATACTTCGTGAAAATTTTTCGTATTAAAATGTTCTGTTAACGCAATTCCCTCAATCCCACATTCTATAGCTTTCTTTGCCATTCCTTCAAAGTAGGAAATCGAAAAATCACTCTTCTTAGAAAGTTTTGCATGTGTATGAAAATCGAAATTCATATTTGATCTCCTTTAAATAACGAAATGTAATAAATGTACAATTAATAAATATAAAAACGTAATAAAAATAAAACTGTAATCAACGTAAGTAACTTTTAAATAACTTGTCTTTAACTTCATCATACTTTTGTTGTTTGCACCATAACTGAAGCCTTTCGTTTCAAGCGCCTCTACTGTAGTTCTTGATCTTTTTGCAGAGTTTAATATGAGTGGGTAAAATGATTTAATAAATATTAATAAGAAATAAGTAATTTTTCGCCAATATAAGATACCATCCTTTTTCGGCGACAAGCCTCTCAATCTATAAGACAAAATAATTTGTTGGAATTCTTCTAATAAGGTTGGAAGTATTCGATAGCCATAAGCAACACTGAAAGAAAATTGAGGTGGAAAACCTAATCTCAGAAGTGCATCACTAAATTTTTCAGGGTTCATGCTTGTAAAGACTGCCACACTTGCTAGAGACATCACACCTAACTTTATACTTAACCAGAAGATTGGTAGAACAGTCTCCATATTACCTCCGAAAAAAAGTGAGATAATGAAGAGAATAAACATTTCACCCAATAATCCTAACGCCAATACTACTAAAATTAGAGGACTCACTTTTGCTTTAAACGTGAGAAAAACCATTAATAATAGATATCCAACTAATACGATATGACTATGAATAAACCATGGAATAATAGCAAAGTAGCAATACCAAATAAGTAGTATCCGAGGGTCCATCTTTGTAAGAATATTTTCTTCTATGCCATAAGCTGTTCTCACCAATTCACTTTTTATATATTCAAGTGAAAACTTCTCATTGAAAAATTTACCAAGCTCCATATAAAACTCCTTGCTCTTTTCCTTGTTTTATTACCTCTACAAATTCATCTACAGATGCACAGTAAGGAAATTCAAGTTCATTGCACAAAGTGATAATTTGCGGAGGGACAAGCCCAGCCTTTTCTAATATCTGTTGTTCCTTAAAAATTACTTCACTTACATCATCAGCAATCAATTCACCTTCATGCATGACTAATATTCGATTGGACCACTCAGCAACGAGCTGCATATCATGTGTAGCAATAACAATGGTATCCACATGTTTTTTTAACCGATTCAGCATTGATACAACTTTTTTCTTTGTTGCAATATCTAAGTTTGCAGTCGGTTCGTCTAAAATAATAATAGATGGACTCATTGCAGCTCCTATCGCTAGCGAAACACGTCGTTGTTGTCCACCACTTAGCAGTCTTGCATCTTGATGTTGTAAATGGACTAGGTCAAAGTCCTTTAATAGTTGGTCTACTAATTCATTCATATTTTCCACGTTTCGTGCCTTTAAATAAAACTCAATTTCCTTCCTGACACTATCATCGATGAACATCTCTTCTGGATTTTGGAATACAAATGCTACGAAGTTAGACAATGATTCTGGTGTATACCGATTGTCAAAGGTATTTTCTAAAAAAGTCATTTCCCCTTTGTTTGGCTTTACAATCCCTGATAAAGTTTTTAACAAGGATGACTTTCCAGCTCCATTATTACCTACAAGAGCAACTTGATCACCTTTGTAAAAACTTGTCGTTATGTTATTTAACGCAACTTTTGACTGTTTTCTAAACGTATTATACTTTACCGTTACATTACTTAAATTTAGTACTGGACTCTTCTTATCTTGATTTGTCTTCGGTGCTTTATCAAAATATGGAATGTCATTACGAAAGAATTCAACTGCTTCCTCCAGCGTAATTGGATAATGTTCATTACGGTTACCCAGTTGATGTGCAGCTACGGTTACCTGTGGCGGGAAGATTTGTCTCTCAACTAATTCATCAACACAACAAAGGGCTTCCCTCACATCTTTTTTCCAACGTACACTTCCTTGATCCATCAACACTACTTGCTTACAATAACTAGCTATGAATTCTGTATGGTGCTCAATTGTAATAATTGTCGTACTGTATTCTTCATTCAATTTTTTTAATACATTGTATATTCGGCTTGCATGTTTAGGGTCCAATTGTGCAATGGGTTCATCTACAATTAACATTTTGGGTTTCATCGCAATGGCACCAGCTAATGCTAATAAATGTTTCTGACCCCCGCTTAGTTGCCATACAAATTCGTTTTCAAGATGCGAAAGACCAGTAACTTCTAATGCCCATCGACCACGTTCTTTAAAGTCTTGCATCCCATAATTTAATGGGACAAATGAAACATCATCTATAACCGTCGGACGTAATAGTTGATTTTCAAAATCTTGATACACATATCCAACTGACTTTGAAAGAGAAGCAACATCATACTCTGTAGTAATAAGCCCATCTATTATTACTTGCCCCTCAAAGTCCCCTACATAAAAGTGAGGAATTAGTCCATTCATCGTTTTGCAAAGTGTCGATTTCCCAGAACCGTTTCCCCCTATAATCGCTAAAAATTCTCCTTCTTCTACAATTAAAGAGGCATTATTTAGAACTTTTATCTCATCTTTACCTGGATATTGAAATGACACATTTTTTATTTCTATTAACTTATTATGCAATATCACTCAGATCCTCTTTCGTATTATTTGATTCTTTCCCTTTTTTCAATAAGAATAGGATAATTGCTATTGAGCATAAGGCTGCAACTCCGATTACAATCCAAATCACTTGTTCCCCGTAAACATCCACAAAATCAGCTTCCCAAACACCGAATTCGAATTCTGATTCTGATAAAACCTCTGCAAAGAAAGCAACGACAGCTAAAACCAAGCCTATAACAACAAGTTTTGGCGAAATTATTTTACCTAGAGAAATACTTAATTTATTGTTACGTGGTTTCATACCTAATAGTGGTTCGATTTTTCCATACAGACGTGGTACTAAATAAAGGGTTGGTAGTAAAACAAATAATGTACCAGTAAAGATTAAGTCCGTTAAAAATTCAACGCCTTCAACTACAAAAATACTCTCTATTAACCCAGGAACTGCTTCGAACTCTTCTACACCAATGACTACTTTTAAAATATCCACAATTGTTGCTATTACAAGAAAAATACCGTAGCCAAGAATAGCACCTATTGCTACTTGCGCTTTCTTAAGTGGATTACGAACTAAAATACCACCCATAAACATACCAAGAGAGAAAAGAATGAACTTCTCAACTTCACCAATCCCTCCAAATTGACCTAACATTAACTCACCAAAAATTAATTCACCTACTGAAGCCCCAATTGCAGCGTATAACGGATGAAATAACATACATAGCGTAAGAGGGATAAAAGCAAAGGCATCAATCTTCAATTCAATTGGTCCTACTTGAACAGATGGGACAAGTTCAGTAAACATATTACTCAAACCATAAAGACACATAGACAAAATAAAGATCATCATTTTTTGAGATTGTGTTAGTTCATAAGACTTGGTTAACATCGTTTTTTCCTCCTTAGTTTTAATTCAATTTTTATAGTAAGACTTAATTGTTAATTAAATATTAAGGGGAAATATTGTAATTGTAAGTTTTTTTAAATTTCATTAAATATGAAAAATTTTTTTCACTTTATGGTAAATTAGTTACCAGGAGGCGATACGGCGTGAACATAAAGTGGAATCTATCAAAACTAACTCCTAGTCAAAAAAGAATTGCAGATTTTATTGAAAAAACTGGGGAGCACATTTTATATTACTCTGAAACAGAGCTTGCTGAGGCATTGCATGTAAGCAATGCAACTATATCTAGATTTTGGAAACAAATTGGGTATGAAAATTTCAAATCGTTTAAAGCAGAGTTAAAAGAAAAGGAACAGATTTCACCAAAACGCAAATTAGAAAATTCACTCTCTAAAATACAAAGTCAACAACTTGAAGTTTATGAACATTTATTAAAAATGACGACAGACCAACTTGTAAATACTTTACATGCTTTAGATCAGGAGAAGTTTAATGAAGTTGTAGCACTAATGTCTAATTGCAGAAAATTGTATATCCATGGACCTAGCTCATCTGAAGGTATAGCACTATTAATGAAGCACCGGTTGGCTCGTTTTGGATTAGAGGTTGAAATTTTGCCAAAGACTGGTCATGAACTATTCGAATATTTAATGCACTTTCAAAAGGAAGACGTTGTATTTTTATTCGGCTTTGTAACGATGAACCGCGAGGCTAGTGTGCTATTAGATTACGCTAAAAAAGTAAATTGTAAAACCATTATTATAACAGATTGCCTAATTTCTGATTATCAAGAGCTAGGAGATTATATTTTCTATACAAATCGTGGTGAACTCTGGGAATTTCATTCAATGATTGCACCAACATTTCTAGTTGAGAACTTTATTCTTGGTATTGGACAGTATTTAGAAAAACAATCTCTTGAAAACTTAGAGACATTAAGCGAACTCCGAAAACTATACAAGGATCGTTTACCAAGAGAGTAGTATTATTTCCAAAAATATGTTTGAATGATTTTTGGCTTTTTACTCCAGGTCTATAACAGTAAATATCTGCACCTACTACATTTAGTAGAGAACCTTATAAAAATAATCTATCAACTTTCCCTGACCCGCTACTATTACACATGAGACAAGTATGCTATATTTTTACTTGATTGAATATTCATTAAATGGGGGTTTGATTTTGAATATATATAATATTGCTGTTATTCCTGGAGATGGTATTGGGAAAGAAGTTGTACCTGCAGCCATAGAGGTATTAGACAAAATTTCAGAGCTTGATGGAGGCTTCCAATTTAAATGGACGTATTTCCCTTGGGGTTGTGATTACTATTTAGAGCATGGTGTCATGATGCCTGAAGACGGGATAGAAACGTTAAAACAATACGATCAAATCTTTTTAGGTGCCGTTGGTATGCCTGAACTAGTACCAGACCATATTTCACTGTGGGGTTTATTAATAAAAATCCGTCGAGAAATGAAGCAAACTATTAATGTACGTCCTGCTAAACTTCTTACGGGACTTAATTCACCACTTAGAAATCCACAAGATTTTGATATTACCGTTGTACGTGAAAATTCAGAAGGTGAATATTCAGATAGCGGTGGCCGTATACATAGTGGTGCGGATGAAATTGCTATTCAAAATGCAGTATTCACTAGAAAAGGAACGGAAAGAGTCATTCGTTACGCTTTCGAATTAGCGAAAAGTTCAAATGGACATGTTACTAGTGCAACAAAATCGAATGGGTTAACCTATTCAATGCCATTTTGGGATGAAGTCTTTGACTATGTCAAACAAGACTACCCTGATATTCAAACAGCATCGAACCATATAGACGCACTAGCAGCCTTTATGGTCATGAAACCACAAACATTAGATATAATTGTAGCTTCCAACTTATTTGGAGATATATTGACAGATTTAGGAGGCGCCATTATGGGTAGTATTGGTATTGCTCCTGCAGCCAATTTGAATATTGAGCGAGAATATCCTTCTATGTTTGAACCTGTTCATGGTTCTGCTCCTGATATTGCCGGTAAAGGAATTGCTAACCCAATTGGTCAAATTTGGACTGGTAAAATGATGCTTGATTTCTTAGGTCACCAAAGTGCTGGAACACGTGTTTTAAGTGCAATTGAAAAAACACTCGCATCTGGCATTAAAACTGGGGACATAGGCGGAACATCTACTCTTGCTGAAGTAAAAGAAAGTATTATCAGATTCTTATAAAACTTTAGTAGAGGATGAGACAAAACAAATCTCAAATTATTAAAATCAGAACCACCAGTTTAACTGGTGGTTTTCTCTATGCGTGAAGCTAGGTTACTTGCCTAATTTCTAAAGACATTCTGAAAATTCCACCAACCGCACTCCGTTTCTTCACTTTGCCACAGAAGCTTTTGCCCCGCCTTATATTATTTTTATTAAAAATAGGCGGAGAAACTCCTTCTAATGAACATAATGGGGCAAAATAATAAGTAATAAGCGGAGAAATTCCGATTAACTGTACAAATTTAGGCAAAATTCAAGGAGTTTGATAGAATAACCGAAAAAACTTCCTTTATTTTCGAGGAAAAATTGAGATTTTTTGATATAAGCGGAATATTTCCGGTTAAATCGTTCTCGCATACATGCATAGTAAAATAACTATTAAAAAAATGGGGGATTTCTTACCCCCATTTACTGTTTTACACCTTTAAAGGGCGCTTCTTCAAATCATTATTTAAGAATTATTAGTTTTGTCCCGGTAGGCCTCTTTTAATTAGCTATTATTCAATACAAATTCTTTTATTTTATTTTTCAACCTAGCACTCATACAAAATTCAATATTTTTCAGTTCATTTTGAATTTGATTGTCTTCAATCCCCATTAAACGTAATAATCTCACTAAATACTCATGTTGCTCCTGCAATTGTTTTCCAATTTCCAATCCTTTTTCAGTTAACGTAATAATTCCGTACCTTTGAAATGTAATGTATTCTTCTTCGCTTAATTTTTTAGCCATTTTCGATACAGATGGTGCCGATACTTGTAATGATTTTGCTAATTGAGATACACGAGTATACCCTTCTTCATTTAAGTTTGTATAAATCTCCCACAGGTATTTATCTTTACTAGAAGATATCATTATCTCTTGGTCACCCCCAAATTCGCCGTATAAATGACAAATTTCATGATAACTTAACCGACTTCGGCTTAACCCATCTTGAAATCAATCCATGGCGCGGTGAAATAATAAAACTAATGAAAAATATTACACCCGTTGCAAATGCCATTGAGCCTGAAATAGAAGTATCAACCCATAAAGCAAAGTAATAGCCTACGATGCTCGATAAAATACCAAATGCCGCACTTAGTACAAGCATCATATGGAGTTTATCTGTCCATAGATATGCTGATGCTGCCGGTGCGATTAGCATGGCTACTACCATAATCGCTCCAACTGCGTCGAACGCCGCTACCGTTGTAACAGATACCAGTGTCATAAACAGATAATGCATCGCGAGTACTGGAATTCCAATGCTTGCTGCTAGAGCAGGATCAAAAGTAGTCAGTTTCCATTCTTTATAAAAAAGCCCTATTACGATTAGGATTACAATTAAAATGCTAATTAGTAATAATGTCGCCTGAGGGATTTCACCTAATACAGGGACTGAAATTGTCTCCCATGGAATAAAAGAAATCTCCCCCATTAAAGCATGTTGAACATCTAGATGAGCATTTCCGACTTTCGTAGCAATTAATATAACACCTAATGCAAATAATATCGTGAACACTACCCCTATGGATGCATCCTGTTGTACTCCTTTAGAATGCAACCATTGAACTAAAAAGGTCGTTAAGATTCCTATTATGGTTGCACCTATCAACATGTGTATCCCGCTTAAACTATTTGTAAGTAAATAAGCAATCACTATTCCTAAAAGAACTGTATGACTGATTGCATCTGCCATCATTGCCATTCTTCTTAAAATGAGGAATACCCCTACGATGCCACAGGAAATTCCCACAAGTGAAGCTGTTAGTAAAATCCACGCTGCGTATGTCAACGTTATTCTCCCTCCTTAACAACAGAGGAAATAACCATCGTCGATTTTATTTCGTTCTTTTGATTTTTTAAAATCATATATTCAACGACCAACCCTTTCTTAGTACCAAAAAATAAAGATACTAAAAAAATGGCACCCGACGTTATTACGATGAATGGTCCTGTTGGCCATCCTGTACCTAGCGTGCTAATTGTCGTTCCTACCGCACCAGCTACCCCCCCAAATATACCACTTAGCCACACCATAATCTTAAAAGAATTCGTCCAATAGCGTGCACTAACAGGAGGGATGATAAGAAGTGCTGACATTAGGATTACACCAACTGCTTGAATACCAACGACAATCGTTACAACCAACATAAGCACATATAATATATTCATACTTCTAATCGACAGTTTTAGTCCTTTTGCAAAATTAGGATCGAATAAGAAGAGCTTCCACTCTTTAAATGCAAGAATGACAATAGAAGAAACAATAAACGTTAATATCGAAATTAACGTGACGTCTGAGCTAACCATTGATGCTGCCTGACCAAAAATAAAATTATCCAGACCAGCCTGATTGCCACTACTATGTTGATTAATAATTGTTAAAAGAACTATACCTGCCCCAAAAAATACTGCTAATATCATTCCCATGGCCGTATCTTCTTTAATTCTAGTTGTTGACCTAATCCCCATGATTAAAAAGGCACCAAGAAGGGCACTAATACTAGCCCCAATTATTAAGACAAATAAGTCTTTTACATTGAAAAGTAAAAATGCAATAGCAACCCCTGGTAACGCTGCATGTGATAGGGCATCGCTCATTAAGCTTTGTTTCTTCCAGTAAACTAAACAACCAACTAACCCTGATGCAATTCCAAGCAATAATGTACTCATTAAAACCCATTGATAGTTACTAGATAGTAGAATTGACAAATCCTACTCCCCCTTTTAACCATCGAATCGCGCCACCATAAGTTTTTTCGATATTCTCTGTTGTAAAGGTAGTAGACGTACTTCCATGCGCTACAACGGACCGGTTTAAAAACAATACTTGATCAAAATAATCTTCAACCGTTTGTAAATCATGATGGACTACTAGAACTGTTTTCCCATCGTTTTTTAATTCCCTTAAAATGGTCATGATTGCCCTTTCAGTTGCAGCATCAACCCCAGCAAGTGGCTCATCCATAAAGTACAAATCTGCTTCTTGAATGAGCGCTCTTGCTAAAAATACACGTTGTTGCTGACCACCCGATAGTTCACTTATTTGACGATTGGCGTAATCTGCCATCCCAACTTTGTCTAATGCTTCAAGGGCTTTCGCTCGATCTTTTTTGTTCGGCCACTTTAACCAACCAATTTGTCCATACATGCCCATCATAACAACATCTAATGCATCAGTAGGAAAATCCCAATCAACTGACCCGCGCTGAGGCACATATCCTACCTTTTGTTTAACCTTCTTTAATTCCTCTCCAAAAAATGAAACATGACCTGTTAAACTTGGATGTAGTTCTAATAATACTTTAATTAATGTAGATTTCCCGGCACCATTCGGACCTACAATGCCCGTCAGCGTTCCTTGACTAATCTTGAAAGAAACATGATTTAAAACTGTATTTTTTCGGTAAGCTGCACTAAGTCTTTCAACTTCGAGAACATCCACTATTGTACACCCCCCTTTAGTCCTTCGAAGATTGTATTCACATTGTGTCGGTACATCCCTATATAAGTTCCATCTTCTGTACCTGCCTCACCCATTGCATCCGAGTAGAGCTCACCACCTAACGTGACATCTAATCCCTCTTGAGAAGCGCCTTCAATAACTGCATTAATTGAATTTTGGTTGATACTACTTTCAACGAATACTGCCGGTACTTGTTTATCAATTAGTAATTGTACGGTTGATTGGATATCAGATAACCCAACTTCATCTTCCGTACTTAACCCTTGTAACCCAACCACTTCAATATCGTACATACGTCCAAAGTAACCAAAAGCATCATGAGCAGTCACTAGTACGCGTTGCCCTTCTGGAATACTAGAGAGTTTCTCAATTGCTTCTTGTTTTAATTCGTCAATCTTTTTAAAGTAATTTTGCTTGTTTTGTTCGAAGTAATCAGCATCCTCAGGAGAATGCTTTTTCAATTCTTCTGTTGCACTTTCTAACGCTTCTTTCCAAAGGTCTAAGTCAAACCAAATATGTGGATCTATTGCACCTTCTTCATCTTTAAGTAAACGTTCTTCTGCAATTGTTTCTCCTATGGCTAACGTCGTTTTTGTGTCTTTTAAGTTATCAAAAATTTCGACCATATTTCCTTCTAGATGTAAACCGTTATATAAAATGATATCTGCATCCTGTAGTGTTGAAATATCACCTTGTGTTGCCTCATATAAATGGGGGTCTACACCGGGTCCCATAAGGCTTCTTACTTCAATACGATCTCCACCAATTAGTTCAATTGGTTCCCCAATTTGGGCAATCGTTGCAACAACTTGAATTTTTTTATTAATGGAGTCATCCACATTCGACGGTGTGTTTGCATTACATGCACTTAATAAAACCATCATCAATCCAAAAACCAAGAACATTCCAGCGATTTTTAATTTTTTCACTTTACTCTCTCCTTTGTATTAATGAATAATTGTTGCATCAAGGAAACTTTTAGTACAAAAAAATTTGTTAATTAAAAATTGAGACAAGCACTTCCTCTCTGACAAAGTTTTTCATTAAGGAAACTTTAATGTATGAAGAAAAAATTGTCAATACATAATATTAACAAAAAAACAAAAAGACTCTGTTTAAATTAAACTGAGTCTTTAGGTACTTATTGTTAAAAGTGAGTTGGGAATACTTATCGTTGGGTGTCCTACCGCATAAGGAGCTACTTCGTACTGTTGGAAAATCAAGTCAATACCTTCTTGAGTAAAGTAAAAATGAGTCATTTTACTTAGAGTAAACTTTTTTAAAATTTCCTGATCAAAAAAAACATCTCTGTGTTCTTTCATGTAGTGTTTCACATAATCTGTTAATGTAACATAATCATTTTGATTAGATACAAGGTCGTCCAATGTATATCGTTTGCCATTTTGTATATTAAAATTATAAGTTGTTACACCTTCTAAACCGTGTGCCCCTCCCGAATATGTCGCATCATAAATAAGTATACTTAATTTTCCAGTCTGATTATATTTAACTTCATAATAAGTATTATAACTATAATTACAAGTAGGTGCCTGCTTTACACAGTCTACCCCCCTTTTATATTCTTCCATTTCTTTCTTTAGTTTCTGATATCCTTCAAAAGACGTCTTTACATGATTTAGTAGTATTTCATTTATTTTTTTCTGTGCCTCAAGATTTTTCAAGCCTACTATTTGGGGATATTTTAAAAAGTCCTCTTTATAAATTTCAGTGACAATAGTAGCCTTATCTAACTCTGCAGCAATAACCCCATTAGGGAAAGCAGACAAATTCAACACCGTAATAATGAGTACGCATTTTAGGATTATATGTATACCTAATGATTTGTACATTACCATGACATCCTTTACCTTTTTTCCTATTATGAACGTTTTGTTCACTTTCATGTAGTTCCTACCGACAAAATTTTTTACCATCTCTTTGAATAGAATTATTATGTATACCACTAAAAAGAGAAAGGTAGGAATGGATGAAAAATAAATATGTTTTTGAACAAACCTTTCAAAATTTAAGTCAAAAACATATGTCTTTCGAACAAGTATTTCAATCAATCGTTCAATTTATGGAGAACGACCCAAATGGAAATTTTCGTCTGATGTTTGGAACAGATTCACAAGTGCATAACATCCATACGAAATTTATTACAGGTATTGTCATTCAACAAGAGAGAAAAGGTGTTTGGGCATGTTTTCGCAAAGTAATTGTTCCTCGGAAAATGAACAATTTGCATGAACGTATATCATTTGAAACTACCTTAACTGAAGAGATAGTAGCTATGTTTACAAAAGAAAAAAAGGATCGCTTATTTGAAATTATTTTTCCAAATTTATATAAAGGGGCGAGCTTTTCGATAGAAGGACATATTGATATTGGTTCTGAACAAAGAAATAAAACTAGTGTTTTTGTAAACGAGATGATGTCTCGCATGAATTCTATCGGGGTAGAAGCAAAAATAAAACCTTATTCCTTTGTTGCAAGTAGCTATGCAAATCGTTATACAAAGTAATGAGAACCATTTCTCTAATACAAAAATACCAGTCTAACATACAACTATTTTTAATTTTACTAAAAACTATATAAAGAGTAATATTAATTAAAATTACATATTTAATAGATTAGAAAATTACATAAATTAAATAAACATTTACGTTATAACAATTAAATAAGAAAATAGGTGAGAGTTTGAAACGTATTCATTATAGTTGGATTATTCTTGTTATTGCGTTTTTCTCAAATATTGTTGCTGGGATTGTTATCTCATCATCGGGAGTATTTCTTGATCCGTTTGAGCAAGCATTTGGGTGGGATCGCTCTGTTATTTCGCTTGCATTTGGTATTACCTTATTTTTATACGGGTTATCAGGTCCCTTCATGGCTGCATTATTAGATGTCATAGGGCTAAAGAAAATGATGACAGTTTCGATGGCTACGTTAGTTATTGGCACTATGCTCACTTTTATGATGAATGAGCCGTGGCAACTAGTTATTATTTGGGGCTTTGTTTTTGGCCTTGGATCAAGTGTATTTTTATCTGTACTAAGCCCTTATATAGCCAATCATTGGTTTGAGAAAAAACGAGGTCTCGTAGTTGGGATACTAACTTCTAGTACAGCAACTGGACAGCTAATTTTACTTCCAATCTTAGCAATGATTATTGAGAACTCATCATGGCACTACGCAATCGCTTTAATCATGACATTAACTTTCATTATGTTTATTGTCATTGTCATCTTTATGAAAAACTCCCCTAAAGAAATTGGAATTCTCCCATATGGGTTAGAAAAAGAACTTGAGGAAGTTGTTGAAACTAAAAAAATCAATCCTATTACCCTAGCATTCAGCGGATTACTTGAAGCTGTTAAAGTGAAAGAATTTTGGTTATTAGCAGGTAGTTTCTTCATTTGTGGTCTTTCTACAAATGGATTAGTAGGTACGCATTTCATTTCCTATTGTATTGGTTTCGGAATCCCTTTAGTAACTGCTGCCTCTCTGCTTTCTTTTATGGGGGTTTTCAACTTAGTAGGTACAATGTTTTCGGGTTGGCTTTCAGACCGTTATGATAATCGATGGCTGTTATTTTGGTACTATAGTTTAAGAGGTGCATCACTTATCCTTTTACCATTTGCTCTTAATCAAGGATCCTATATAATGCTTATTATTTTTACGATTTTTTATGGATTAGATTGGGTGGCAACTGTACCACCAACAATCAGTATATCTAGACAGGTCTTTGGTGTTCAAAAAAGTGGTGTCATTTATGGTTGGATTTTCGCATCTCACCAGATTGGTGCTGCTACTGCTGCTTTTGGAGGCGGTCTCGTCTACCAATATTTTAACACATATACATGGGCATTCTTTTTAGCAGGCATTTTCTGTGTTATGGGTAGTTTATTTGTCATTATGATTAAAAAGAAAGATTCAGATTTGAGCCATGCTTAATACTAGTAAAAGTCATAACGAAAGCCTAAAACCCTCATCGGATTTTAGGCTTATTTACTTTTTGTAAGTTACTTTCCATTATCTTCACTTCACCTCCAATTTTCTACCACTTACCAACATGACAAAGACTTTAACTGAGATTTATCATACAATTTGGTAAATAAGTTAAAGGGTGGTGGCGAACTCCATAAATGGAATATGACAAAAACCTAACGATTAAATCTTTTACGCGAAAAGAGGTGTCAATAGTGAAACTATTTTTGAATATAGACAAAACATTTAAAGAAACCACTGTTACAATCGAGAGTCCATCTATCGATGATCACGTAATACAATTACTAGATTACATTCATGGAATGGATCAACTATTCCTTATTGGAAAAAAGGGAGACATGCAGCATATTCTCAAACCCGATGAAATTCATTATTTTCATACCGAGAACGAACATGTGATTGCAGTTACAAAGTCAGACTCTTTTATATTAAAGGAGAAATTATATGAATTAGAGAAATTACTTCCCCCTCATAAATTCATAAGACTATCCAAATCGGTCATAGCTAATTTACACGAATTAAGTCGGTTTGAAGCGTCATTTAATGGGACCCTTTGCGTCTACTTTAAATCTGGAGAGAAAGAATATGTTTCGAGAACTTATGTCCCTGTTATTAAAGAAGCTCTGAAATTAAATAGGAGGACGATAGAATGAAAATGTTTATTAACCGTAGTTTCATTGGGATTTTTTTTGGTGGCTTTATTGCAGTGCTATTTACAATTCTGAACATACTTTTTGCAGATATGGAGTTGATTAACGGTCCCTTATTTGTAAAAAACTCTATTGGTTCGATACTATGCGGTTGGTTCTTTACAGTAAGTCCATTATATTTTGAAATAAGAAGGCTATCACTTACTCAACAGACAGTTCTTCATTTTATAACTGTCATGATTTTATACTTTGTTTTAGCTTTAACAATAGAATGGATTCCATTTAATATGAATGCGATATTATTATCGCTCGTAATCTCAATCTTGATTTACGCCATTTTTTGGATTTCTTTTTACCTTTACTTTAAATACCAAGCACATAAATTAAATATTGAGCTAAAAAATCTAAGGTAGTTATATAAATAGTAACATATAAGCCGACATGTATTCGGTTCCCTCATGTCGGCATTCTCATTATTTAATGACTCTTATTTACTTTCTTGTTCTTTGGAGTTGACATTGTTCACTACATCTTTAAATGCTTCCGCTAGCACAATCGCATCCATACCATATGCAACTGAATGAAATCCTAAATCGAATTTTTCTCTGATATCCGCTACAGACCCTGCATATATAAATGAGAATTTGTTTGCCGATTTACATGCATCCAATACTTTTTGAATGGCCTTCTTTACCTCTTGATCTTCAAATTGCCCAGGTTTACCTAAAGCTGTTGATAAATCATACGGTCCGATAAAGATACCATCAACACCAACTAGATTAACAATTTCTTCGATATTTTCTAAACAACCAAGGGTTTCACATTGGGGAATAATTAATGTTTCACGATTACTAACTTTGAAGAAGTGATCCAAACCTCGAGTTGTATAATCTGCATACCAAAAAGAGTTACCGCTTGTAGGTGCTACGCCTCGTTCGCCAATCGGATAGTATTTGCTACCCTTAATAACTTCTTTTACTTCGTCCACTGTGTGTATATTCGGGATAATCAACCCCATTGCTCCAGCATCCAACATTTTTAATATTGAATTACGTTCCCCATTTACACGTACCAATGGTGTAATTTCTCCTATTTTGGCTGCGCGCACATAACTTTGTATGGATTCAGCACTAAATGGACCATGTTCTGAATCTATTATTACATAATCAAGTCCTGCATATCCTAAACACTCGATTGCAGAAGCACTTCCTAACTCATGAAAGGTTCCTAGAGTTGTTTCACCTTTTAACATTTTTGTTTTTAGTTTATTTTCCATTTGTTTAACTCCTTACACATAGTCATGAACGGTTATTATTTATGACATTAAGTTTAACAAATTGTATGAATTGTTTGTTAAAAAATTTGAATATTGTGATATATATGGATGTTACACAAATCTATTACTATACTTAACTATTGTGATAAAATTTAATATAAGTTAACCTTTATGGTATTGCAGTTAACATAATATGAAATTGGGTGAGCATATATGTTTAAATTAAGAGGACATCATTTGTTCTGTCTTTTAGGTTATCGGGGAATGGGATACTCAAAACAGTATGTTGAAAATATGACTCGTATTCACCGAACATTAAGAGCAAATCCTACTACCTTAATTGAGCTCGTTAAAGGTCCAGATCAACTGTGCGAAAAATATCCGAACTCAGGGGATTACCATTGCCAAGACGTCAATATTTACGAACGAGATGCTGTTATTTTGGAAAAAGTGGGACTTAGGGTAGGCCAAATAGTAGAATGGAAAACAATTGAGGAGCGCATTCAAAACTACGTTAACCCTTCAGATATACAGACTATTTGTTCTACATGTAATTGGCGATCTTATGGTGTTTGTGAAGAAGGTATTCGTATGATAATCGATAAAAAAGGATTATGGGAGGTTTAGTTGAGAGTACTTCTACATCTAATAATAACCAAAATAATGGTGACCTAATTAATCTTTTGAGGTCACCCATCATAATGCAATTGTTATTTCTAGGAATACTTTAATAATATATTGTTTTCTGTCAATTCAGAAGATTCATCAAATTCCGAATCCTATGTCTGGAACGACCTACACTTACTTTTCTTAAATAATAAATTTGTTATTTTCCTCCTCAACATATACAGTAAATCGCACTTCCAACAAGTTATCTAGTCAGAATCGACTCCAAAAATATCCATTTTTATATTCGAATATAAATTCTTAATTATTTACTTATAATATTTAACTCAATAGTATCTTTCTAGAATATTTTTTCTTTCCCTAACAATTTTAAAACTTTTATGTATTTTGAAATAATTACTTGTTTCATAATTTATGTATACATGATAAACTTATTTTGTCACTGTCCATTTGAGCGATACAAATGTACACTCTACTAATATATAGAAACAAGGTATTTGGAGGTAAATTATGAAAAACATTATACATAAGTGGACTGAAATTAGTCTTGTTATGCGTATTCTGTTAGGGCTAATATTAGGTGTTATTTTAGCTGTAACTATACCAAATTACACGCAATGGATTACTATTTTCGGTACTTTATTTACAAGTGCACTGAAAGCCGTCGCACCAATTTTAGTTTTATTCTTAGTAATTTCTGCCATCTCGAACCACAAGGTTGGTAAACAAACAAATATGAAGTCAATTATCGTACTTTATGCGATTGGGACATTCTCTGCTGGAGCTATCGGTGTTATTGCTAGTTATTTATTCCCAGTAACATTAACCCTTACTACAGGGGCTGAAGATGTATCGCCACCTGAAGGGATCTTAGATGTACTACAAACATTATTATTCAATATTGTAGACAATCCAGTAAATGCCTTATTAAATGGTAACTATCTTGGTATTCTTACTTGGGCAATCTTAATTGGTCTTTTATTACGAAAAGCAGCAGATACTACTAAAACAGTGATTGCTAACGTTTCTGAAGCTATAACAACACTCGTAAAGTGGGTAATTGAATTAGCACCATTTGGTATTATGGGTCTTGTTTTCTCTGCAATTTCTACTAATGGATTAGATTCTCTATTAGATTACGGTCATCTTTTAACTTTACTACTTGGATGTTTCTTCTTTATCGCATTAGTTGTCAACCCGATTATTACATTTATTTTTACACGTCAAAACCCATATCCACTTGTATGGAGTACATTAAAAGAAAGTGGGTTAACAGCATTCTTTACAAGAAGTTCTGCTGCAAACATTCCTGTAAACTTAACATTGTGTAAAAAATTGGAATTAGATGAAAATACGTATTCTGTTTCAATTCCACTAGGTGCTACAATTAATATGGCAGGTGCTGCAGTTACAATTTCCGTTTTAACTTTGGCAGCAGCAAACACACTTGGAGTAGAGGTTGATATTTTCACTGCTATTATTTTAATGGTATTATCTGCAGTTTCTGCTGCTGGTGCATCAGGAGTTGCCGGTGGATCATTATTACTTATTCCACTTGCTTGTAGTTTACTAGGTATATCGAACGATATTGCAATGCAAGTTATCGGTGTTGGTTTTATCATTAGCGTATTACAAGATTCTTGTGAAACTGCATTAAACTCTTCTTCCGACGTGCTCTTTACTGCAACAGCTGATATTGCAAAAAAACGTAAAGAAGCTTAAGGAAATATTACTTTAATCATCAATAAAGCTCCTCTTACTAATCATGTAGTAGGGGGAGCTTTTATTCGTTAACTAAATAAGCAAGTGGGCGATTTCATCTAGTTGATAATTGATTTTTTTCTATCCTATGATGTTAGAAAATATGGTTTTATCAATTGTAATCAATATGGTTTTATTATTATTAACTCAATACTTCTGACTCTACTAAAGTAAAGCCTTCGTAATTGTTATCTGCAACCTCATCACAAATCTTACGATAATTATTTAATCCACCAACATAAATGACAAATCCACTACGCTTCGTAGTTCCGTCAAGATTAGCACCTGTATACCATGAGTTCGTATACGGGTATAAAGTTGTATTTGCAATATCATCACACTGTTTAGCCCACTCTATTTCAGCATCTTCTTTCGCTTCAATTAATTGAATATTGTTCTCTTCTAAATGTTCAATACATCTGTCAATCCAATCAACATGTTGCTCAATAGATGAAGGCATATTTGTTAACACTGAAGGACTTTGTGGACCGGTAATCATAAAGAAATTCGGGAAGTTTTGTACGGATAATCCTAAATACGTTTTTACTACCTTTCCGTCTTGCCATTTTTCTTTAAGAGGTTGACCATTGCGTCCTCGAATATCCATTCTTAAAATTGTACCTGTCATTGTATCATAACCTGTTGCAAAGACAATGACGTCGCATTCAATCTTACCATTTTTCAGCTCAACACCGTTTTCGACAATCCGTACAATTGGATTATCATTTAATGTAACTAGGTTCACATTATCACGATTAAACATTTCATAATAGTTTGTTCCAATGATTAATCGTTTTGTCCCGATATAGTAATCAGGATGTAGAGCTTTTGCCGTTTCCTCATCTTCAACAATTTCATCAATTTTGTCCCGTACATATTGGGATACAACATAGTTTGTTTCTTTGTTAACTGTTACATCGGTAAACACAGATTGAAGTGCTAAAGCACCAGTCTCCCATACATAATCAAGCTCTTTCTTTTGTTCTTCATCCGTTAATTCTGTTGCGGACTTACCTGTTGTATAGGAGTCAATTCCACCAGGTGTTGAGAGAAATGCATCACGAATTTTATTGTAATTAGCAAAAGCTTCTTCATGGTGTTTTTCTTCTAATGGATGGTTACGTGCTTCACCTACATAGTGTGGTGTACGCATTAATAATGTTAATTCTTCAGCTTCCTCAGCTATTAAAGGCATTGCCTGAACTCCGCTGGAACCGTTTCCAATAATAACAACTCGTTTCCCTTTGAAGTCTACTTTTTCATGTGGCCAGCGCCCAGTATGATATTTCTCTCCTTTAAATGAATCAACACCTTCAAATGGTGGTATATTTGTTGTTGATAAACATCCCACACCACTTATAAAGTATTTCGCTTCAAATTTTTCGTTCGTGTCCGTTTCAATTTCCCATTTTTTACTTTCATCATTAAAGCTTGCTTTTGACACACGTGTTTTAAATTGTATATCTGGTCGCAAGTCTAACTCATCCGCTACAAAGTTTAAATATTTTAAGATATCTGGTTGTGCAGAATAACGTTCTGGCCATCTCCATTTTTTATATAAATCTTCTGAGAATGTGAAACTATAATAGATAGAATCTGAGTCACATCTTGCCCCTGGATATCGACTCCAATACCAAGTTCCACCAACACCATCTGCTGCCTCAATCACTCTTACTTTTAAACCACGCTCTCTTAATTTATAAAGCATATATAGACCAGCAAAACCCGCACCTACTACAATAGCATCATATTGTTTTTTACTCATAGAAAGCCCCCTTTATATGATCAATCACTTTATCGTGTTTAAAAAAGTCGAGATTGAACTGACAGTAGTATTAATCTCCTCACTAAAGACAGCATAATTGTTAAAGAAGCCATGGATACTCTCAGGAACAGTTGTATGTTCTACTCTTACGCCAGCTTCCTTTAATTTATCGTAATATTGCACACCCTCATCAAATAACACATCGTTTTCAGCAGCAATAATAATCGTAGGTGGTAAAGCGCTTACATTTACGTACAATAAAGGTGAAATGTATGGATTTTTATATTCCAGTTCATTATTTACGTAATATTCACCAAACCAAATCATTAAATCTTTATCAAGACCATACCCTTCAGCAAATTTTTCGTAAGAAGGAGTTGTGAAATCTAAATTTGTCACAGGATAAATTAATGCTTGAGCTGTAACAGTTGGTCCACTTTTTTCTTGACTAAGGATTGCCATTACGGTAGCTAGATTACCACCAGCTGAATCTCCACCAACAACGATATCATCTGCTATTGCATTTAACTCAGTCGCATGATTATGTGCCCAGACTAAGGCAGCATAACTATCTTCGACTGGAACAGGGAATTTGTTTTCTGGTGCCAATCGATAATCAACAGATACGACTACTCGTCCTGTTTTTTCTGCTAACAAACGACAACCTGCATCTGAAGTATTTAAGTCCCCGATCACCCAGCCACCACCGTGATAGTAAACAAATAACGGAAACGGTCCCTGCCCCTCTGGTGTATAGACACGTACTGCAATCTCTGAATCCGCAACTGGTATTTGTCGATCTTCCACTTTACCTACTGTTGGAACCTCAATTCCCTCTGGAGCAGGAGCACCACCTAACGCTGCCCTAACTTGGTCTGGCGTTAGATCTTGAAGTTTAGGTCCACTATAAAATGCCTCTAAATACAATTTAGCCTTATCTGCTAAGCCCATATGTTTTTCATCCTTTCTTCTTCAATTGCATGACTTCTTGTATGCATATTTATCCTATCAAACTATTAGTAATGTCTATATTCCTACTTTTAGTTATTTCACCCTACCCAAATAGGTAAAAATATTAACCATGAATACTACTTTTCGTATATTCAATTGCATATTTATCTATAAGGGAGTGATGCGATGCAAATACAATCATGGGCAATGAAAGAGCGGATGAAGGGCGCTGTACATTTGCAATCCCAAGAGGAACAAATCTGTTATATTCTTCATGCATTTGAGGAACTATTTCAAGGGGACAAAATATCATTCTTTCGCTTTAGCCCCGTAGGATTTGTCGGAGAAGGTGTGGCATTCTTAGAAAAAGGCGAGCTTCACGCACTAGCTTACATTCGGGATGATATTAGAAATCTACCAGTAATTAGACAGGCGGTAGAAAAAAAGAAACCCGTTTATTATAAAGGGCAAGATATTATTACGCAAATTACCAGTCGTTATCAACGAGATGTACCATTAAACACGTTACTTGTCGTTCCGTTGGTTGCTAATAATATGACTATTGCTTATATTTGCAGTGAATATATAATTAAAGACTTTCATACCTCATCCAAACTAATGGATGATCTATTCATATTCGGAAAAATATCTGGAGAACTACTTATCCAAATACCGAATCATTCACACCCTAAACTTAGTCCCCGTGAAAGTGAAATATTAAAAGCTTTAGCAAATGGGCTTTCTACAAAAGAAATGGCAATGACCCTTTCACTGAGTGAAGCAACCATTAAACAGTATATTAAGTCAATATTGACAAAGCTTGACGCAAAGAATAGAGCTCATGCCGTTTCTATCTATATGACACTAAACCAATGAAAGTATATACTTATTAACTTGATAAAATTACCAAGTAATACAACAATTCATAAATCCTTCACAATTACGAATGTTGTAGACAACTATCCACAATTCTATTTCGTATAAGACGTCTTTACTCGTCAATTATGGTAGTATTGATAAATAATATCTGGAAATTGGAGGTCTTACTATGTTAGTTAACTTTGAAGAAAACTTAAAAAAATATGCTAAACTTTTAGTTTCTAAAGGAATTAATGTACAACCAGGTGATTGGGTTAAAATGACCATTAATGTAGATCAAGCACCTTTAGCTCGACTAATAACGCAAGAAGCATATACGCTTGGCGCTGAAAAAGTCATTGTAAAGTGGTCCGATGATGAAATTAGTAAATTACATTATCTTCACCAACCAACGGAAGTGTTAACATCTATTCCTTCTTACGAAATTGAAGAGTCCGAAGACCATGTATTAAATCATCGTGTAAGTAGACTTTCCATTATTTCAAGTGACCCTGGTCTACTAAATGAAGTAGATCCAGCAAAAGTTGCTGCATTTCAATCTGTTGCAGGGAAAGCCTTTCATGTACAACGAAAAGCAACACAAAATGATGATTTAAAGTGGACAGTTGCGGCAGCAGCAGGAGCAGCGTGGGCAGCCAAAGTATTTCCTAACCTAGAATCAGAGGAAGAACAAGTTGACGCACTATGGGACCAAATCTTTAAAACATGTCGCGTTTATGAAGAAGATCCAATAAAAGCTTGGGATGATCATAAGAATACGTTAAATGAAAAAGCTGCGAAGTTAAATGAAATTCAGTTCGATGCTCTTCATTACACCGCACCTGGTACTGATTTAACTTTAGGCTTACCTAAAAACCATATTTGGGTTTGTGCAGAAAGCTATAATCCTAAAGGTGAAGAATTCATAGCAAACATGCCAACTGAAGAAGTGTTTACTGCTCCAGACACTCGTCGTATGGACGGAGTCGTACGTAGCACGAAACCATTAAGCTACGCAGGTACATTAATTGAAGGCATCGAAGCTCATTTTAAAGATGGGAAGATTGTAAATATCTCTGCAGAAAAAGGCGATGAGGCCATTAAAAAGTTAGTATTTGATAACGAAGGTGGAACAGGTCTAGGAGAAATTGCGTTAGTTCCTGACCCATCACCTATTTCACAATCAGGAATCACATTCTTTAACACACTATTCGATGAAAATGCATCCAATCACATAGCAATCGGATCTGCTTATCCAACAACTATTCAAGGCGGGACGAAGATGAGTGCAGACGAATTAAAAGAAAATGGGTTAAATTTATCAACAGTTCATGTTGATTTTATGATTGGTTCTAATCATATGAATATTGATGGCATTAAACAAGATGGCACTGTTGTTCCGATTTTCCGTAACGGTGACTGGGCGATATAATAAGTCAAAGCGTGTGTCTGAAAAGTCATTCGGAGGATGGTTACCCACCTCAAGGCATAATTATTGGTTAGTAATTGGTTAAATTTGAAGGTGCTTGGGCAAAACGAATAATTTGTTAGACCCTTCACGTAAATAGGGTTAGTAGTCCCCATTTTTAAATTATCATGTTGCTATACATGAAATATATAATCGGAAACATTCCGCTTATCTTTAAAAACCCTTATATTATTTTGGAAATAAAGGAAAGTTCTCCGGTTATCCTTCAAAACTCTATGGATTTTGCCTAAGTTTGAGCATTTAATCGGAATTTCTCCGCTTATATCCGCCTCTTTTGCTCCTATTCAATATATTAGACGGAGTTACTCCGCCTATTTTATTCATAAAAAGTATAAACATACTAACAGTAATAGCACAAACCTATGCCATGGTTTGTGCTACTACTATTAGTTTATTTTCTATCGGAATATACAGCCCTTTAATGTAGATAATTTTTAGCCTGTTCAATCAATCGATCATCAGAAACTGTACCATATAAAACAAAATGCACTACTTGATTATCATCAATTCTGTGATTTCATTTCTTCTATTATTTCATAGGGGAATTTTCCTCTATGGCGCTCATTATATGCTAACTCACTACTTCCATCATCAATTGCATGATATTCTATGCTATTCCATTCAAAGTCTGAAGAGACACCTCCTACTAATATTACACAATGACCTTGGCAATTCGTTCATTCTATTTGTAATATTTTTCAGAAAGAAAGAAAAAAGTTGCCCGGAAATTACTTAATTCCGGACAACCCTTTCTACTATTGAGTCATAAACTGATCTACTGCTTGTTTAAAACCTTGTGGATCTTCTAGCATGCCTAGATGACCAGTCATCGTTGTATTTTTTCGGACATTTGGGTTATCAGTTTCGACGGGTTTAACGATCTTGTCTTGAAACCCTTCTATAACCAAAATTGGAATGCTTAATTGCTCAAGGAGTTCATGCTGATCAGGGCGATTTTTCATTGCTTCAAGGGCATTTATAAGACCTTTTTCTGTAGCACGATACGCGATATTCTTTGCAACATTTGTCATTTCTTCTTGAACATTCTCGCCAAAAAAGTTCTCTATTATTTGATCAACAAAACGATTTACACCTATTTCAGAAATCTCTCTTTGTTGCTTTGAGCGTTTTTCTTTCTGTTCTTCTGTATCAGCTAAATCTGATGAATAAGCTAATATTGCCCGTTTAACAAGTGCAATTTCTCCTTCAAGTGCTGCTAATACTATATAACCACCCATTGAATGCCCTAGCCATGTAGCTTCAGTTATTCCCTCATGTTGAAGTACCTCTAATACAGCATTTGCATAATCGTAAACTGAATAGTTTTCCTTTTCTAACTGGCTTTCTCCATGACCTGGTAAATCGACTGCAACTACATCGTATTGGTTCGTAAACTCCTGAATGATCTCATGAAATATTTCTTTCGCACCTAGGAATCCATGGACAAGCACTAGCGTTTCTCCCTTTCCTTGCCTTGTATACTGTAGCAAGATGTTTCCTCCTCACTTTTTTTCAGTGGAGATTTTCCAAAAACATTACCGCAAAACTTATACTACTTTAATAGTATAAACGTTAAGTACTTTAGTACATATGAAAAGACCGAGACCCATTTCATGTCTCAGCCTCCTAAATTTTATACTTCCCTATTTTTTCGAGCTTCCATTTCATCTAGCATTTCTTCTTCCATTGCCTCAATCGATTGTTTACGGCGTTCATTTTTTTGCAAAAGCATGTCACGTTCTTCGGGACTTGCGAATTCCATACTAATTTCTGCTTCCCTTAACTTTCGTTCGGTATTTTCAATCATGTCATGCAACCGTTCAACATTATTAAAACGGTTGTCAGGGTTTGGTTGTTTTTGATTAGACATGTTTATCCCCCAAATCATTTTAGTAATAGTTTGCTTTACTTTATTTTTTGTATACTTTCAAGTTCGAACTAATTTTTCTAAATAAACCTCTAAATTGAGCCATTCTTTTTACATTTGTTATGTACATCGCTTTTTAATAGGAAAAAGTCTACATAGGATTAACGGTTTGAATAGAGCGATTATTAAAATTTATTTGCTAATTTTTAAAAATAGGCTTCTCCCTACTAATTAGTAAAGATTTTTCAAAATAAGGTTATTTAACCTATACCAAAATTTTATAGGTCCATATCCTATTACAGACAAGTTGATATGATGACTCAGCTTGGGTAACTACGAAGAAAGGGGGAGAATTAGTGACACTTCGGGAATGCACGGAATGTAAACATACAAATAAAAAGTCTCAATGTAATTGTAGAAAATGCGATACCGAGAGCCCTTTTTTAATGTTGGAAATGGAGGAGGAGAAGAGAGTGAGTAGAAAGAGAAGAAAACGTGATGCAACAGTTACTCAAGGTTTCGATCAGGTTTCAGTTTTTGATCAGGAATCTGATGAATGTATCTGGATTAAAGACTCATGTAACATCACAGTCAAGTCACACGATACTCAAGCAGCGGTTTCTCTTCAAGTTGGTTTACAGCTTGCAATTGCTTTAGTATTAAGTATTTCCATTGGTGATACAGAACAAGGTCGCGCCGTAGCTCAAGAGATGTTCCAAAAATTTGACGATGAACAAACAAACAAACAAAAAATCTACATCGAAAACACAAAGGATTGTGAAATTGTCACAACAGATACAGACCTATCTGCAAATATCCAAGGATTGTTACAAGTGTTAGTTACTCTCGTAGGTAGACTAGATGTTTTCTAATTTAAATTATAAAGAGGTGAATTGAAATGCCAGGAAAAAAATGGAGAGCGTTAGATCATTGTCATGATAACAGCAATAATAATGCTGATGTAGCACAGGAAAATGCACAAGTTGCTAAAGTAAAACAAGAGTCTTACGAATGGATTATTGTTAGAGATTCTGAAGATGTAAAAGTACACACAACTGATACACAAGTTGCCCTTTCTTTACAACTAGCAATTCAAGCTGCACTTGCAGCAGTCATCAGTATTACAATTGGTGATAATGATCAAGGAAATGCAGTATCACAGGACTTAAGACAATTTATGAAAACGAAACAACGTAATTCACAGAAAACGATAATCGAGGGCTCAAAATGCGTTACTGTTAATACAAATGATACTGACATAGCTGTTAATATTCAAGCAATGCTTCAAATCTTGTTAGCATTCGTTGGTAAGTTGGATGTTTTATAATATTCTAACCGTTAACATATATAATCATAGATATGTATAAAAACAAAAGTTTTTGTAACTCTCTAACAGCATAAAGCGTATCCGCGCAGTATTTTTCTACAATACTGCGTGAGATATTTTTTTAATGTACTGTTCAATCCTCTAGCTACATGGATTAACTTGAATTCTAAAATAACATTCGTTCCCTCTTAACTAATTTTTGCATATTCTTCTTAGGAATACATTTTAAGAAAAGGAGCGATGCACGTGAGCAATTTACCTGGAAATCCAAATGGAATTCCTAACAAAGCTGTCGATTTACTAGTTAGTGAAATTCTTCGTAAAAATGGCGTAAATGTTGATCAAGCCAAAAGAAAAATTTCTGATGAACAAAAAATGGCTCTTAAAGAATTGGTAGAAGAGTTAAGCATGCAAGTAGATGCATTTGTGAATCAATCTTCTAATTCAAAAAATGATAAGAAATAAATGTTCATTCTTAAACGCCTAAAACAAGGCGTTTTTCCTTTTTTAAACTAAGTGCTTTCTAAAAGTATTAAAATAAAACATGCTTACAAATACGGTAGCGCCAACAGTATTTCCTAAAAAGACCGGAATAATGTTAGTCATAAATTCTAACCAAGACAGATGACCTGCAAAAATAGCCGCTGGGATAATAAACATATTTGCGACAACATGTTGAAAGCCAATTAACACAAAAGACATAATCGGAAACCATACACCTAATATCTTTCCTATAACTGATTTTGAGCCAGTAGATAGCCAGACCGCCATCGCTACTAGCCAATTACAACCGATTCCGGATACGAAAGCTTCCCAAAAAGTTGCGTTCACTTTTGCAGTAGCTGAATTTACTGTACTTCTTAAAAAGTCTCCCTCTGTCAGTCCAATAAAATGGCCGAAGAAATATGCAACAAAAAGAGCTCCAACTAAATTAAACAGTGTAACCCAGAACCAATTTCTCATTAACTGCAGATATGTAACTTTTTTAGCAAACAAAGCCATGCTTACAGTCATCATATTACCCGTTACCAATTCACCGCCGCCAAGTATGATTAAAATCAAGCCCAACGGAAAGACACTTGCACCTAAAAACGTTGCATAACTTCCCCATTCTACTGGTGCTGTACCAATCATACGAATACATGCAAGAAATCCTAATGCAATAAATGCTCCCCCAAGAAACCCTAAATAGAACAGAGATGAAAGCGACATAGCTGCCTTACTCGCTCCATTCCGAATGGTGATTTCAGCAATTTCTTTTGGATTATAGTCCATCAAACTCCCCCTAAAACTTGCAAACTTTTAAGCTAGATCCTTTTAATAGTTTACAAACTTTATAACAAATATTAGCAACTCCATCAATAAATTTATGTAAAAGGACAATAATAATAGAAAGCCTTGTGAATTTTGCTAAATTTCATTTTGAAGGAGAGAAAATATTTTGTCTGATTTTTGCTCAGTATGGCCAGAAGATCCGACACCGGATCACTTGAAAAATTGCAGTGAATGCGGATTAGACAAACATGGCTCACGGATGGTTTGGGGGGAAGGTAATCCACAAGCTCCCATTATCGTCTTATTAGACAATCCCGGTGCAAGAGAAGATCGGGAACATAAACCGTTTGTTTGCGGGACAAGACAAACATTGCAACGTGCAGCGCATGAAGCAGGACTAACTGTTGACGACATATATGTCACCTATGTCTTAAAAAGAAAGCCTACAAAGACATACGACAAAGTAAAAACTAGACAAATATGTATGAATCACTTTAAACAACAATTACAATCATTAAAACCTCGGTTAATATTCTGTCTTGGGAATGTTTCTGTACAATCATTCTTCGGTAATTCAGAAGTAGATGTTAAAACTTTAAGAGGACAATTTCATACTGTTCATGGTTACCGAACTGCAGTAGCTTACCACCCATTAGCTGTAAGGAGACGACCAAATTTGTGGCCCCTATTTTCAGAGGACTGGAGACTATTAGCTAATTATTATCTTGAAAACAAAAATCACTAATGTAAAAAGAACAAATCCCTAGTTGGAATTTGTTCTTTCGTTTTATCTATTTTCTTCTTCGTCTCCCCAACATTCAACTTCTCCGATTCCCGGCACATTTTTCTTATAAAACACAGGATCTTTACCTTGTTTACGTTGAGTTAAATAATCTATTATAACCGGTTTTGCCACTTTCCACAGTAATAATATTGCAATTAAGTTTATAATCGCCATAATTGCCATAAATAAGTCAGCTAAATCCCACACAATTTGTACTTTTGCAACTGAACCAAACATAACGAATGCAACTACCAAAATACGGAATACTAATAAACCTGTTCTTGATTCTTTAATAAAGCCAATATTTGTTTCACCATAGTAATAGTTACCAATAACAGTACTGAAGGCAAATAAGAAAATCGCTACTGCTAAAAATACGCCAGCCCAACTACCAAGACTGCCTACTAGTGAAGCCTGCGTCAGGTTTACTGATGCTGCATCTGATAGAAGATACGCATCGCTTAGTAAAACAATTGCTGCAGTAGAAGTACAAACTAGTAACGTATCAATAAATACTCCTAACGTTTGAATTAGGCCTTGTTTCACTGGATGTGTTACTGAAGCTGTTGCTGCGGCATTTGGTGCAGATCCCATACCCGCTTCATTAGAAAATAGTCCTCGTTTAACTCCATTCATAATGGCTGCACCAAGCATACCAGCGAAGGCTTCTTCAAAACCAAATGCAGATTTAAAGATCAGAAGAAACACTTCAGGAAGTGCTGAAATATTTAAAATTACTACTAGTAGCGCAATCCCAATATATGCAATCGCCATTACGGGAACAATAATTTGAGTGACACTTACAACACGTTTTAGGCCGCCGAACACAATCACTCCAGTAAATATTGCTAAGATAACACCCACAACAACACGATTCGTACCAAAGCTCTCTTCAAAAGCAATCGTAATCGTATTAGCTTGTACAGCGTTAAATACGAATCCATACGTTAACGTAATAACAACTGCAAATAGAACGCCCATCCATCTTTTGTTTAAACCTTTTTCCATATAATAAGCTGGACCACCACGATACATTCCAGTACTAGGATCCTTTACTTTATATACTTGTGCCAATGTACTTTCAATTAATGCTGATGCCCCACCAATAAGGGCAACCATCCACATCCAAAAAACTGCACCGGGTCCCCCTAGAGCGATTGCCGTTGCAACTCCTGCAATATTACCTGTTCCAATACGAGAAGCAGCAGATATTGTGAACGCTTGGAAAGAGGAAATTCCCTTTATACCTGATTTATTTTCCGGTGCTTTTTCTGTAAGAAGCTTAAACATATCCCTTATTAATCGGAATTGAATAAACTTTGTCTTAAAGGTAAAAAACAACCCCGCACCAATTAACAGGATGATTAATACATAAGAATATAAAAATGTATTTGCCTCACTCAGCAAATTACCGAACCAATCCATTGATTCCCCTCCTATTTGTTTAATTTGAAAGGCACTTACTTATTAAACAAGACTCCTTTATTCTCGTAAAAATTAAAATAATAAAAGAAACTGCCATTATTCAACATTATTCATACGCTTTAAATTGAACTATACAAGATATTCTTTTTATTTGAATAACTTTATGAACAATTAAACATGTCAATAACTTTTCAATTATTTAGATTTTTACAACAATTTCGACAAAAAATATAAATTTTACACTCTTTTAAAATTATAACAGTATAACATTAAGTTAGCAAAGTGGGGAAATTTCCAACAACTCATCGCTGTTATTTTTCACTTAAATCATTACAACATACAAAAGATAAGCATTCTTTTATGATATTTTGTCTTCCCACTATAGTTTTTGAATAGACATATTATTTCCTGAAATCATCTCTAAGTTTATCTTGACAAAATTTTTTATTTAAATGATAATCATTATCAGTAAATCGATAACGATTCTCATTTTCATTAAGAAGGGTGATAAAATTGCGAATACAAGTCAGAGATATCAACGTTAGTTATGACAAGACAATAATTGTTAATGGCTTAACGATCCAAATACCTGATGGTCAGATTACAACGATTATTGGATCAAATGGATGTGGAAAGTCTACGTTATTAAAAGCCATGACAAGAATTATCCCCTTTCAAAAAGGACAAGTTTTACTAGACGGAGCTGAAATTCAACAAAGGCCAACAAAAGAACTTGCTCGCAAACTGGCCATATTACCACAAACACAAGATAGTGCGGTTGGATTATTAGTAGAGGAGCTTGTTTCATATGGACGGTTTCCTCATCAATCTGGTTTAGGCCGTTTAACAAAAGAAGATAAAGAAATGGTTGAATGGGCTATGGAAGCCACTAATACTTTGGCATACAGAAAGCACTATGTAGATGAACTATCTGGCGGTCAAAAGCAACGGGTTTGGATTGCAATGGCCTTAGCACAAAATACTGACATTATCTTCTTAGATGAACCCACTACTTACCTTGACATGGCCCATCAATTAGAAGTGTTGGAGCTTTTACAACAGTTAAATGAACAACAAAATCGAACTATTATTATGGTTTTACATGATTTAAACCATGCTGCGAGATTTTCTCACTATATGATTGCACTTGAAAAAGGCTCTTTAGTAAAGGCAGGTACACCAGAAGAGGTTATGACACCCGATGTACTAAGAAAAGTTTTCAATATTGATGCGGTCATCAGTCTAGACCCTCGCGTCAACAAGCCAATCTGTACAACTTATAATTTAATTCATTCTTAATGACCAAACCATGAATGAAGAACAGGAGGATACATATGAAGAAATGGTTTTTAGTTTTAGTTGCAGCTCTTGCGCTAGTATTAACTGCTTGTGGCAATCATGATTCACCAAAGGAGTTAGGTGAAGTTTCCAAAGGTGCTTCAGATACTATTATTTACAAGTCATCAAAAGGAGACATTAAGGTTCCTGCAAATCCACAACGTGTCGTTGTTCTATCTTCCTATGCAGGTGATTTACTAAAATTAGGTATAAATATCGTCGGGGTTGATTCTTGGATGAAAGAGAATCCGAATTTCGAAGAAGCTTTAGCGGATGTTGAAGTTGTGACAAATGAGGATTTAGAAAAAATTATTGAACTAGAACCGGACTTAATTATTGGATTAGATAATATTGAAAATGCCGATAAACTTGAGAAGATTGCACCAACTGTTCTCTTTACATATGGAGAATATGACTATTTGCAACAACATATAGAAATCGGAAAAGTAGTGAACAAAGAAGCCGAAGCCACTGCTTGGGTAACTAATTTCAAAACTCGTGCACAAGAACTAGGGGAAAAAATTAAAGCAAAAATCGGTGACGATGCAACGGTTACTGTTGCTGAAAACTATGATAAACAGATTTATCTATTTGGGGATGCTTGGGGACGCGGGACTGAAATTTTATATCAGGAAATGGGTTTAAAAATGCCCGAGCAAGTTGTAGACCTAGCCTTAAAACCTGGGTATGCTGCTATTTCTCAAGAAGTATTGGGTGATTATGTTGGAGATTATTTAATCTTAAACCTTGTTTCTAATGATCAAGACACTTCATTTGTTAAAACTGAGTGGTACAACAATATTGAAGCCGTCCAAAATGGCAATGTTTTTATTGCAGATGGAGCAACTTTCTACTTTAACGATGCATCGTCTCTTGAATATCAATTAGACTTCTTTGAAGAACACTTCTTAGGTGAATAAGGAAGGAGTATTCTCATTATGAAAGCTCCCTATTCTTTTATAGGCAAGCTATTACTAGCATCTATACTGCTTGTATTTACTATGATAATAGCTTTAGTATTTGGTGCTGCGAATACAAGTTTACAAGATATATATGAAGCAACTATTGGAAAAAGTGGTGGACCTTATTTTGATATTTTAAGAGAAATTCGTATTCCACGTGTCATTGCAGCGTTTTTTGTCGGGGCAGCGTTAGCGGTAGCGGGGGCAATCATGCAAGGAATAACAAGAAATCCACTTGCTGATCCAGGTTTACTCGGTTTAACATCAGGAGCTAATCTAGCTTTAGCAATTACGATGGCTTTCTCCCCTAGCCTCCCTTTTCTATTACTTGTGTTTAGTTCTTTTACCGGTGCAGCAGTTGGTATGCTAATTGTTTTTGGAATAGGAATGACTTCAAAAAACGGTCTATCTCCTCTAAAACTTGTTTTAGCAGGGGCAGCCGTTTCACTATTTCTACAATCTCTTTCAAGTTGTATTGGCATTTTGTTTAATGTCTCAAAGGATTTAAATATGTGGACTGCAGGGGGCTTAATTAGTACAACTTGGGAGTCGCTCATTATCATTCCGTTTATTATTATCGGACTAGTTTTCGCGATGTTCTTTAGTAAACAATTAACCATTTTGAATCTTCATGAAGATTTAGCAACAGGATTGGGTCAAAGAACAACGATCATCAAGATTACTTTAATGGCTATTGTCATTATTTTGGCAGGTACTGCTGTCTCGTTAATCGGTAATTTAGCATTTATCGGAATATTTATACCGCATATTGTTCGCAAAATAGTTGGTGCTGATTATCGTTTCATCATTCCAATGTCCGTTGTTGTTGGTGGATCATTTATGATTTTTGCTGATTTTATAAGTAGAATGCTATTTGCTCCATTAGAAATACCAGTTGTTTCATTGATTGCGGTCATTGGGTTACCTTTCTTTATGTTTCTAGTAAAGAAAGGAGGACGTACATTTGCGTAGACAATATAACGTACGAGTAGTGTATACCATCATGCTTATATTCTTTGTCCTTAGTTTGATAGCAGGAATTAGCTTAGGTCCCTCTTCTGTCGGGATTAATCAAATCCTCCCTACCCTTTTGGGAAATGGTTCATTTCAAGAGGAGTTTATTTTATTTTCTGTTCGAATGCCACGAATCATTGTGTTAGCTTTAGCTGGGATGGCTTTAGCTTTATCTGGTGCTATTTTACAAACCTTAACAAAAAATGATTTAGCTGATCCAGGAATTATTGGAATCAATGCGGGGGCTGGTATTTCGATTGCAGTGTTTTATCTATTTGTTGATGCGAATTTAGAGAACTATACATACCTGTTACCTGCAGTTGGTTTTATAGGTGCACTCGTAACAGTTGGTGTTATTTTAATGTTTTCTAGTGATAGACAACATGGCATTCAACCTGTCAAGTTAGTCTTAATGGGGATAGGCTTTGCCTCTGCTCTCTCTGGTTTGATGGTCATCTTTATATCCGGCGCGAAATATGAAGATGTGCAATTTATTTCAAAATGGCTTGCTGGAAGTATATGGGGAACAGATTGGCCATTCATATTGGCATTACTTCCTTGGATGATGGTTGCTTTACCAATACTCATTTGGAAGCAACAAACTATGAATCTAATAGCTCTCAATGATACGGTAGCCAAAGGATTAGGAGTTAATATCCATCGTGATCGATTGATTTTACTTGTCGTTGCCGTTGCATTAGCTGCTTCAGCGGTTTCAGTTATAGGGAGTATTAGTTTTATTGGCTTAATTGCCCCTCATATTGCAAGGCAATTAGTAGGTTCAAGACATCAGAACTTCCTATTTTTAGCTCCAATTATTGGCGCTTCCTTATTGGTATTTGCAGATACCATTGGACGCATCATTTATAGCGAACAGACCATCCCTGCAGGAATTATTGTTTCCATTATTGGCGTCCCTTATTTTTTACTTCTTTTAATGAAATCTCGTTAAACTCAATATATCTTTGTATCGTTACAACACTGTCTATAAACTGACAGTGTTGTTTTTAATTTACTTAAATAAAGCGAAAATCTTTCAAATATAACTTCCATAGAGTATAGTAGTAAATAATGGAAATACCTATATATTGTACAGTATTGGAAAGTGGTAAATTTATGGGTGAAGTGTTACGAAGAACCATTCCATTTCAAACTTGTACAAATATGTAATTGAAACTACCAATTATGGGGGATATTGTAGTGAGGAAAATTTCTATTATTATTGCCGAAGACCAAGTATTATTAGGCAAAAGCTTAAATATAGTACTTAATACAGATGATCGTTTTATTGTTTCAGGGGTTGCACAAAATGGTCAGGAAGCAATTCAAATGTGCCATGAGCACAATCCTAATATCGTGTTAATGGATATTAAAATGCCTGTTATTGATGGTGTATCAGCTACTAAAACTATCAAAAAGAAATTTCCCGATATAAAAGTAATCATATTAACCACTTTTAGTGAAATTAATTTTGTTAATGCTGCATTGCAAGCAGGTGCAGATGGCTTTCTACTGAAAGCTTCAGAACCGGAAATATTAATAGAGAAAATTAAGGCTGTCTGTAATGGAGGAAGATCGGTTACTGAGCAACTTCTAAAACCTATAGTAAATCAGATGCCATCACGCCCCTTAAAAAAAGAGTTAGTTGAATCAACGGTTTGAGAATTTTTACTCACAACATCGTATGTTAGATGACTAATCTTTAGTTTTGGAAAGCCCTTGTGCAGCTTTAAAATAGAAAAAGGATATGACTTTAAAATCCCCTATATACTAGGGGATTTATTTTGTTATTACGGTTTTTAGGTCACTTGGGTAAAAAACATCTCTGTTTCTGCGCAGTTTTCATCTTGATATGAACGACTTTTCTTTGTTTTGAGCGACTTTCATTGCGTTATGAGCAACTCCAAGCCTGTTCCGAGCAACTTTTCCCCCGATATGAGCAACCACATGTTCAACTGATATAACCAATATTCGCTAGATATGTCCAATTTCCAAAAGGCAACCAAATCAAAAACCTTCTTCCGTTTTGTCCGAAAGAAGGTTCTAAACAATCCTATAATTTATTTAAGGAAATCTGGGTTATTATTTAAAAAGTTCTGCCATGCATTTGTAATGCCTTGTTCAATTTCATCTCTAGATGCGGTCAACCGTTTTTCCGTGCCTCCATAGCCAATCTCGATTTGTTGATTTTTCAATCCTTCAAAAATGGCTTCAATAAAATCTTGTAACGGTGCACCAAAAGTATGCACCCCTACACCACCTAAATCTGTATTAACAGCTGGAGGTAACACTTCAATTACTTCTATACTCGTATCAGCTAGTTGATGACGTAATGTAACTGTAAAGGCGTGCATGGCAGCTTTTGTTGCACTATAAATAGGCACCCATACACCTGGCTGTATTGCTAACCCAGATGTGACATTAATAATTGTTGCTTCATTTTGTTTCATGAAATGAGGGATCATAAGCATTGATAAGTGAATAGGACCTTCAACATTAATGGCAATTTCATTTTGGTAATACTTCCAGTCTTTTGCCGAGTTGAGTAAATTGACTCTTTGTTGAATCCCAGCATTATTAACTAATACATTTAGTTCTGGAAATTCCTCAGTTACCCATTCCACTAGTTCAATGCGATCTTTCTCATTTGATACGTCACAAACTCTAGTATGTAACTGAGGGAATTTCTCTTTCGCTTCTATTAGTTTTTCTTCCCTACGACCTACAATGATGACATTGTTTCCTTCTTGCAAAAACTGTTCAGCGAAGGCCAAACCAATGCCCGAAGCTCCACCTGTTATTAAAACTGTGTTCCCAGAGATTCTCATGATTTCACTCCTATTTAAGAAATATATCCTTTTGCAACTTTTGTTTGATTAGTAGTCCAGTACAATTACCACAATCAACCGGTAGCTCGTTAAGTTTTGACGGTTTTGATACATTTAAGTCCAGATACTAAGATTTATAGCACCGATTCGATAAAAAGTAACTAAAAAACACTCCGTAAAGAGTGTAAGTTTTTATACAAAAAAGTTACTGATCCAATCATCAAGATTATTCTAAAGACAGATCATCTCTATATCTCATCGTTAACCCTTTTATGAAATTTCGTGTAAAATTATCCCCGCACTCTTTGTAATTGCGGTGATCTGCTTTACGCAAAATAGCGCCGATTTCTCCCTTTGATACATTTAAACCTGCATCATAGAAAATATCAATCATATCTTCGGTAGTTAAACTTAAAGCTACTTTTACTCTCTTTATAAATAAATTATTCGGAGTATCTTTCTTTGCAGGCTGCTGAGCTGGCGCTTGCTGTGCTTGTCCTTGTTTCGGTTCTTGTTTGCCACGTTTAAAAGTGATAAATCCATTTAAAAATGCTTCTAACATTTCATAATCACAAGGGGTAAATTCCTCCGTAGGTGTTAAATCTATTTCACCAAACTCATTCTCTTTTGGTTTTGTAAGAATCTTTAGAACTTCTTCTTTTGTTATATGCATACCACCTAATTCAAATATCTTTACCATATCTGAATTTTTAATATCAAGTGCGTAGCGTAATCTTATTAGTAAATCATTATTGGTCATATTTTACTCCTTTATCCTCTGATGAACCTCACTTATCTAAAGGTACTATTACGTTACCAAATAAAATGCAGGTTCACACACTTTCTTAAATTTTATTGAGCATCCTGAAAAGTGACTACCCTAAACTTTGTTATTAATAAAAAGATTAAAAAATACTTAAGCCATATTCATGGGAGATACGCTTTAGAAATTCCATACCTACTACGCTATTTCCCATATGGTCAATGGAAGGGCCGTATGTTGCAATCCCTAGATGACCATATAATCCATCTATGTTTGCATTTTTTCCCACACTTAATATCGCTCCAGAAACACCACTTTTTGAAGGCATTCCAACGAATGTTGCAAATTTCCCTGACGCATCATACATGCCACATGTAGTCATTAAAGCTTTCGCTACTTTGGCAATTTCTTTACTAAAATGGACTTCTCCACTAATTGGATCTACACCATCATTGGAGAGAATGAGTCCGATTTTTGCTAATGACTCAACATCCATTTGAATGGAACATTGTTGAATGTAAACTTGTAGTGTATCCTCTACTTGCCCTTCTAAAAATCCATTTGCTTTTAAATAATAGGCAATTGCCCGATTACGATTGGCTGTCTCTGTCTCAGAATGATAAACCTCTTGATTAACCACTACCTGTTTACTTGTTAACCTAGAAATGAAGTCTAGAAATAGTTCGATTTTATCTTCCATAGTAGCCCCGGGTAACAGAGAACTGATTGTAATAGCACCTGCATTTATTAACGGATTAAACGGCTTACCTGGATTAGAAATTTCTAACCGCACTATTGAATTGAATGGATCTCCAGTTGGCTCCATATCAACATATTGTAATACTTCATTTAACCCTAATTTTTCACAAACATAAATAAAGCTGATTACCTTTACAATACTTTGAAGTGTAAACTCATGATGAATATCACCAGTTGTAAATATTGTCCCATTCTCATCAATAATTGCTACCGCAAACAATGCCGGATCTACTTTACTCAATGCCGGTATATAACTCGCGGTACTTCCATTTAAATATAAGGGGCGTACTGCCTGCACATGAGAGATTAGTTTTTCCATCATATACTCCTTTAAGTTCTATGTACAACTATCCTTTCCATGGATTCCTTTTTTCATGAATACTCTTAGTAATAATTCATATCAAATTTTAATCCATTTTCAACCAGGCAAATCCTTAGATCTTTCAATTGAATCGAAACTTACTTTTATAATAAAATGTTCAAATACTTTTCGAAGTTGACCCCTTCTACTTCTTGGACCCCCTCTAAATAGGTGTCATTAATTGCAGCTGTTAAAAATTCTTCCGCAAGTACAACGGATTGTTCAAGATCTTCTCCGCGCATCATACTCCCTATAATGACGGATGCAAATAAGTCACCTGTACCTGAATAACTTTTTCCGTTATAAGGGGTATGACTATACATCGTTTTACTTACATCTAGACACATGTTCCCTACATATCGTTGATTTGAATCTTTAGAGGGTGGGTTCACACCAGTAATAATTACCTTTGCTGAAGTGGCTTGTTGCAATGTTCTCCCGGATTCCTCTAGCGCTTTAAGGAAGTCCTGTTCATTCGAATAATTATGTAGTTTTTCATAAGATAGTCCTGTTAAAAGACAGCACTCTGTCACATTGGGTGTAATGACGTCTGCACATTTCACAAGCTCTTTCATTTGAACAAGTAATTCATTTGTATAAAGCTTATAAGCTTCACCTACATCCCCCATAACCGGGTCAACGAGTAAAAGTGTGTCTTTTTGATAGAATGTATCTAAGAACTTAAGGATATTATGAATTTGTTCTTGCCCTGTAACAAATCCTGTATAAATCCCATCAAAAGTAACGTTGAGCTTGCTCCACTCTTCTTCAAAGTATTGCATTTTTGAAGTGAAATCTTCATAGAAGAAACTCGGATAACCTGTTTGAGCAGACAATATTGCTGTTGGCAACGGGCATGCTTGTATACCCATTACCGAAAGGACAGGAATTGCTGCTGTTAATGAACATTTTCCAAAAGACGATAAATCCTGTATAACCGCGACCTTTTTCATAAATACCTCCAATAGATGTATCCATTTCAAACATTATCCTCCATATTACCATAAAATAGAATTAAAAAATCATCATCAAGAACCTTGAATCTAAACGTTTAGTCACCATGGATGTTTCAGTTAGGACAATCTATAAGAAGTTAGAAATATGATTGTAATATAAATGCCATGAATGTAAACAAATTAAAACCTCCCTGTGCTTTTTGTCGAAAAAATCTGTGTTAACATTATGGAAAAGCAATAACAATCATGGAGGACTACTAAATGTTTAAAAAAATGATATCCATCGTACCAATAGCTGTACTCTCATTATCTGTGGTTGCCAATGCACAAGCTGCTACGGTTACAGTACAAAATGGTGATACACTTTGGGATTTAGCATATGAAAATAATACAACAGTTGAAACTATACAAACTAAAAATAATATGACTACCGACATCATTCACCCTGGCGATGTTATAGCCATTGCACAGGAAAAACAATATACCGTTAAAAAAGGCGATACATTATGGAGCATCGCAAAGGCTCATGAAGTAACAGTTTCACAAATAAAAAATTGGAATCAGTTAAAAAGTGATCTCATTAAACCAGGTTTAAAATTGTCATTATCAGAAGATACGAATTCAAACGGTGCATCTTCTATTAAAAAGACAACAACTGAAGTAAAGGAGCAGAAGGCAAGTACTACTAAAGCAAAAACTTCTGCTACGAAAAAGGAAGCTTCAAAAGAAATTACAGTAGAAGCATCAGCGTATACTGCTCAGTGTAAAGGATGTTCAGGTATTACTTCTACTGGTATCAATCTGAAAAAAAATCCTGATGCGAAAGTTATTTCTGTAGATCCAAATGTCATTCCTTTAGGTACTAAAGTTTATATCGAAGGCTATGGTGAAGCCATTGCAGGAGATACAGGCAGTAACATTAAAGGAAATCGAATTGATCTCTTTTTCTCTTCTAAAAAAGAAGCTCTTAATTTTGGAGTACAAAAGATAAAGGTTAAAATTTTAAACTAGCAATTACTGAATCACCTTTCCTAATTAAAGCAAAAAGAACGAATTTCCGAAAAGAGGAATTCGTTCTTTTTTATTCATAAATCCCATAGCCCAAAATGGTATTTAATTACTTCCTCATACAAATTAGCCGGTTCCTAACTCTTCAAAAAACTATATTGATTTTTACCTCTTCGTTTCGCTTCGTACATCGCTATATCCGAATTCTTTAATAGCTCTTCTAAAGTATTCCCATCTTTAGGGTATAGGCTAATACCAATACTACCTGTCACAAATGTTTGAATATCAGAAAAATGATACGGTTTTTTTATTTCTAATAAAATCTGTTGAGCAACTACTTTCAAATTTGATTCAGTTATTTTATCTAGTAGAATTATGAACTCATCTCCGCCATATCTTGCTACAATCCCATTATGTTCTTCTACAACTGCCACAATTCTTTTAGCAGCGTCTTTTAATAATGCATCTCCTATTTCATGCCCGTAAGAGTCATTCACTTCTTTAAAACCATCTAAATCAAGGAATAAAATAGCTAACTCATCTTGATGATGTTGAATTCTTTTATGAAATTCTCTATAAAATAAAGAGCGATTTGGTAGTAATGTCAATTGGTCATAGTATGCTAGGTGAATTGTCTCATTATGTTTTTCCTCTAGTGAAGAAAGCATTTGGTTAATGGAATTTTCGAGAATATACAATTCATCCTTAAAGTATTTACTCCTTGTCACCCTCCCCTCAATATCCTTCTTCTCCTGAATCTGATTTAGTTGCTTAGATAGATTACTTACCCTGCTGAGTATAAAACGGTTTAAGAGGAAAATGACAAGTAACATAAAGAATAAACTCGATGCAATTAAATAAATAGTAATTTGTCGTACAGTTTCCTTTTCCTCTATATAAAAGCTTCGTCTATGATCAAAGCTTATTTCATAGGTGAATTTTTTAGAGTAATCACTTAATATTAATGAACCTGTCAATAACGTTTCACTAACACTTTCAACATTAAATTGTTGTTTGCCTTGGCTCTCCTCAACAGGGTTAAAAGTAAGATCTAATGAAAGTTCATCTGATATTTCCTTTATACTATAATCATTTATTAATCGCCCCATAATTAATGTCCCAACTGGTGGACCTTCACCATTACTTTGATAAATAGTTTCAAGCGAGGTCATCGCTAAACCCTTCCCAGTACGGACTAAATAGGTTTCACTAACTCTACCCTGATTCGTTATGAGTGGTAAAAATACCTTATAAAAGTTTGGATCTAATTCAAGTCGTTTCTCTTCTTCTAAGCTATAGCCTAACTGTAATACTAATTGTTCCTTACTATTGATGAACACATAGAAATCTATCTGATTATTTTCTAATGTGGTTATATCTAAATTTCGATCAGTATAATCTTCTTTTTTATTTAAGATAAAATTATAGGTATCATCCCAAATAGCCCAATCACGAGTCATAATCCCTAAGTTCTCCATTTTTGAAAGTAAATTATTATTAACTCTATTCAAGTCTTCTACTGTTTCATTACGATCAAGCTCTGTCGCCTCTTTTAACAGCATCGGAGTTAAATATGATAAAAGTAGGGTGATAAAAAGAGCCATTGAAAAACCTACTACTAGAATGGTCATTAACTTTAGTTTCACTATGTTTTCCTCACCTTTAATAATAATGACACTATCAGGCATCATCCTCCTAATTGTAATTAGTTTAATCATCTGCATTTTCAAAAATACGAGAACTTACAATTCAATATTACCCAAAATGATATGAATGCATTTAACAATCATACATCAACACAAAAAACCCTATACTAGATAGGGCGTTTGAATTTACGAAATAAATTTGCAACTGGCTGGCTTATCAAAGATTTAGCCCCTATAGTTTTGCGTCCTACTTTTTCAAATAGTTTGCCCCTAATTTTTATAGTATTAAATAACTATTACTATAATTCTAATTTACTATTTTGTAAACTAGATAGCCGTATTAATTAACAGTTTAGCAAAGTTAATTTTCACTTTTCGTCAGATTGACGAATCCAGTATTAAATATCTTCCCTTTAATTCAATCATTTCAAAGAAAATATAGAAAAAAGACAATCCAACTATATTGGTTTGCATCTTAGTTTTATTAAAAAATAAACTTTTAGATATCAAACACGATATGTCGAATTGTCCGCTATATTTATACATTTTAATTAGATTCTACATCTACATCTTCATTTACAATTACTTCTGTTTCTGTCTCTGTCTCTGTCTCTGTCTCTGTCTCTGTCTCTACAATTTTATTAAAAATTGCATTTGTATTTGCATATTTATTGTAATTATACTGAGACGGATCTACTGGTGTAAAACCTTGTGGTGTGTAGAATCTTAATAAGTCTCCATTTACGACCTTATCAGATAATTGTAATTTGGCTTCCACTTCACTTTTAATAGATTTTGCCATCTCTAATTGACTGTCATCTAGTAGCAAACCTGTTTTATTGTCATAAAATTTATCGTCAACAGAATAAATCGTAGGGCTGACAAAATCGCCATTTCTAAACGTTACAACCTCATCATGTTCTTCTGATAATAAATCCGTACCAAATTGGATATAGTTTTGTGAATCAATCCCTAGTAAATGTAATACAGTTGGGAGAAGGTCTACTTGGCCTCCGTAAGTATGGTTAATGCCACCTTCCATACCTGGAACATGAATAATTAATGGTACACGTTGTAGATTAGCGTTTTCGTAAGGCGTAATCTCATATCCCATAATTTTCTCCATTGCTCTATTATGATTTTCTGAAATACCATAATGGTCACCATAGAAAACAAACATTGTATTATCATATAATCCAGATTCTTTTAAATCCGTCATGAACTGTTCAATTGCTTCATCTGCATAACGAGCCGTTTGGAAGTAATCATCCACACTTGCATCACCAGTATTCCCTTTACCGATGGTTGCTAATTCTTGATCCATTTTGTACGGATAATGGTGTGAAACCGTAATAAATTTCGTATAGAACGGCTGTTGTAAACTTTCAAGCAGCGGCGATGATTGTTCAAAGAATGGTTTATCCATTAAGCCATATTCCGCCATGTCCTTTTCAGAACTAGTGTTATAGTAACTATCATCAAAGAAATGATCGTAACCAAATGACTTATAAATTGTATTACGATTCCAGAAGCTTCCACTATTCCCATGGAACACAGCAGAAGTATAGCCATTATCCTTTAAGATACCAGGAGCGGCCTGATACGTATTGTTACCTTTTGTAATAAATGCAGAACCTTGTGGTAACCCGAATAATGAGTTTTCAAGCATATATTCAGCATCCGAAGTTTTACCTTGAGCCGTTTGATGGAAAAAGTTATCAAAGTATAGAGAATTCGGATCCTTCGTTAAAGAATTTAAAAAAGGTGTGACTTCTTCACCATTTAATTGATAGTCAATTAAGAAGTTTTGGATCGACTCTAAATGGATATAGATTACATTCATCCCTTTTGCAGCGCCAAAATAGTCTGGATTTGGTTCAGCATAGTTCGATTTTGTATAGTTAATAATTTCGGTAATATCGTCACTATCCGCTAACGCTCTTTGTGAAGACGCCTTTAACGTTTCAGAAGCGTCGTAAATCGTATAGTTATACATTCCTAGATACTTCACAATGTAATTTCGATCGAAACCACGCGTTAATAATTGCGGACGATCAGATTCAGCTAGTCCTAAATTAATAATTGAGATTGCTAACGCAACAACAATTATTGCAACTGCATTTTTATATCCAAATCCACTTGTGTCTTTTTGTAACCTTTTTGAAAATCTTAAGTAAAGTAAAACGAATACATCCACAAAAAACAAGATATCATATGGTCTTAATAACGAAAGTACACTACCACCTAAATCGCCAAAGTTCTGCGTTTGGAAAACTGTAGGTAACGTAATAAAGTCATTAAAAAATCGATAATAAACAACATTGGCATACAGTAGCATCGACATTAGGGCGTAAACTACAACTAATGCTGTATATTTTCTCTTTTCTCTAAATAAAAAGGAAAATCCTAGGAATAGCATTGAAGATCCTAGTGGATTTAAAAATAGAAGGAATTGTTGCAAGGATCCTTCCACACCAAGGTTAAATTGAGTTGTTTGAGTAATATATGTTTTAAGCCATAATACCAATACGGCTAATAAGTATAATGAGAGAAACTTGTTTAAGAAACTTCTTTTTTCGTTAATTAAAAATCCCATTTTTGCCACCTTCCTAATAGTCTAAACCATATATAAAAGTTAAATTATAACCTAACGACCGTTCCATTAAGTTTCATTAAAGGGTTAATTTGGTAAATTATAATACTGAAATAATATTTTCGAAGCTAGTATATACTAAATCTACTTTACATACTTGTCAAGTTATCCTCCTAAAACTAAAGATGTTCGACCAATTCAGAACAATTGGAATTATTCAGACCAAACTAAAATTTTTTGTAGAGCAAGCAATTCCAATCAAATTAATCGAAATACCCCCTATATCTTTATCCAAATTAAAAGGATACTATTTACTAGCAACCCCAATCCTATAGAATAGAACGAATCCAACGAGAGAAGGATTCGTTTTTTAAAGCAACAAGTTCGTGTCACAACACATTGCTGAGCAAGTACGTTGCTTGCTAACCAGTATTACCTAGAATCGAGGAAGAAATTTAGGTCAAATTTAAGTTCAATAAGGAAGAGAAATCATTCTATTTACATATGCACAACCAAAGACCTCCCTACTTTAGTGCTATTTCTTTTTATAATGAACCGAAATGAAAAGTTAAACCGTATAATTATTTAACCATCAAAGAAAGGAGGACATCATGTGTTACTGAAGATTAGAAATTTTTTTGGTGGTCTATTTATTATTTTTTCCTTTATCTTTGGAGCTTTATCAGTAGGAATGGGGTTTGATGAATCGTTTAAACTAACCATAATTATGTATCTACTATTTGGCATTTTACCTTTACTAATCGCCAAACTATTATTTGAAGGATGGCAAGGTTTTCAATTTAAAGTTTCAAATATGAAGTCTTTACTAGTACACCCAGGAATTCGGTTATATGTCCTTGTCACAGTTATTACTCCTATACTTCTTAATTCATTAGATATCATTAATTTCTACAATATGGATCGTTTATCAAGTCCAGAGGATGTGTATTTTGCCAACATTTCAGTCGATTGGCTTGGTTATATCATAGTTTTTGCAGGACTAATAGCATTTATGTGTTTCTGTGGGGTCTTCGTTTTAGGTTGGAAAAATAGTAAAAAACCACTTCGCTATACGTTTATCATTTCTTTCACACTTTCAATCTTGATTTCAATTCTTATCAACAACGATTATCAAGCCATTAATCCAGATGGTCTAGTAATTAGTACATTGGGTAATAGAGAAGAAATCCCTTGGTCGGAAGTTGAACATGTAAATTTAAAAGGAAATGTTTCTAGCGATGGTTTTAGTAAGAATTCCACAAGCAGTTTCAAATGGAAATTTGAATTTCTTCTTAAAAATGGCGAAACAAGAGTGTTCGGTCCATTCTACTACACGAAATATAGTTTAGAAGATTCTTTAAATATCAAAAGGCTGATACATGACAAAAACATCAATGCAACTACTTACCAACTGTCCGAGAGGGAGTGGGAGTTTGTTCAGGTTGATATTGGCTATGAAACAGACGCAAACGTAGAGGATTTTTATTCAATTTTCCAATATGATCCACAAAGTAAAGAGTACTATAATATCCAGTATACAGAGTAACCTTAGGGTATTTTCTTAAGCTTTCCCTAGAAAGTACATATATAAACAAACACTATAGTTAGATAAATATATATTCCGGGTTTATATGCAGCTCGTTGAGGCGATAGTTCGGTATTGTACCGAACTTAAGCCTCTTCTTGTTGGTTGATTTTATTTCCATACCTTTTTACTTCCGGAATTCAATACAACCATATATTAGTTCGAATCTTAACTCTCTAATAGGTAAACTAAACTTGTCTATCGCGTTTGAAAAGTCCAAAAATAGTTTAATAGAAAATTGACCAACGGAATAACTATAATTGTTACAAACTCTCCTATTAAATAATGAAATGTTAAAATATGAACAATGAGGAATATTAATGAGAAATTCAATACGAAACCAATTAACGACACTAGTAAAAAACGAACAAGTTTTTGATGGGTAAAACTACTCCCAAATGTAAAACGGACATTGATTAAAAAAGACACGATTGTCATTAAAATGAAAGCAGCAGCAGATCCAACTACAGGATCCCATTGATATCTTTCTATCAAAATATAAACGGAAAGGAAGTAAATACCGATACTAATAAAACCTGCAAAACTATATTTAATAAACTTTCCGACAATCTCTCTCTGTAATAGCATTTCCTTACCTTCCTACTCTTATCTAATCTTCTACTATTTACCTATCGAATTAGAAATCTAATTTACTGAATATATTTTTAACAGATAAAAGGTTTTTCCTCATCTTCGTTTCTTCAAGTGGTTTTTGTTCCTGATTAATTAATAAAACTAATTGCAAAAGTAGGATGGGTAAAAAAGATTTTTTATAAGCTAAATATTTCGGCTCCCAATCTGTTGCAAATTTACTTTTAAATTCTTTTAAACCTTTAAAATTATACTTATTATTTCCATATAGGTAGATTAAATGAATCATTTTTTCTCTATAGAATGCATGTTTAGAATTTCCAACGTTCGATAAAGGAGCCATCCCTAAACTACATTTATGAAAGCCGTTGTTTCTTGCCCATTCAAACACGTTAACAAATAATACATCCATGGCTCCATTAGGACTTTGTTTGCTTTTCCTCATCAGATCAATATTTAATGTCTCTTTGTAGTCTGTTGCTAATGTTGCAAAAGCAACGATTTTACCATCCGGATCATGTAAAAGGGCAATCGGAAAGCTAGATACGTAGTCTTCACGAAAAGAAACTACGGAGAACCCTTTTTCCTTATCGTTACCTAGCCAAGAATCCGATAACGTTTTTAATTCTTCAAGTATCTTTTGACAATGTGGAGGCTCTATCACACAAAAAGTAAAACCATTGCGCGACAATTTGTTCATGCTTGTACGGAGATTCCCTCTCCTTTTCCCTACAAGAGAAAAATTTTCAAGCTGTATAACGGCCTCCTCCCCCTGTTTTACGAACCGAAAACCAACATCATGATAAAACTGCATATATCTTGGACTTACTTGATAGAAAATAGGTTTTACCTTCTTTTGTTTACAAAACTCATTAAATTCGCTAATGGCTAATGGAATGTTAGACTCTTCTCCTATAGGATCCCCAAGTACAACCAGTTTGTTAAAGATTCGCTTGTAAACTATTAGTACACTCTGGTCCTTTGTCCAAAATGGTTTTTTATCTTTCAGGAAAATTAGATGAGACACATGATTCCCACCTTTTTCTTTTAAAAAGGATTGTATTTGGTCATATTCGAACAGATGATTTTCAGATAAACCTCTGTTTGTGCGCTTTTTTTGAGAGTAGGCAATGAGATTTTTCTTAAAAATCATATAGGTTACCTCCTGATAAAAATCGACAAATTGCTTTTTGATAATACCATATAGGTGATTCTGTTCATAGATATCAAATATCACCATTATTTAAGACTACCGAATTCTATGAACAAAGTGTTACATTCAGGAATCGCGCAAACCCTTATAACAGTAGAAAAAAACGCTACTATTCCACTGATTCGTTTTGGGAATAGAGCGTTCTAATAGTTTTATTTTATTATTTGGACTACCGTGTCACATCATCTACATTCTTTATGAAGCTATCGAGCATTGCACGTACTTCATCTGTTGATTTTGTGCTCATCAATTGATTTCTTAACTCACTCGCACCTCGGAATCCTTTAACATATATTTTGAAAAAACGATGAAGTGCTGTGATGGAACGTGGAAGTACATCCGCATATTGATCTTGTAGATCAAGCTGCAGTCTTAGTAGGTCAAGATATTCTTCACTGCTATGCTCCCTCTGCTCTTTTTCAAAGGCAAATGGATTTTTAAAAACACCACGCCCGATCATAATCCCATCCACACCGTATTGTTCGGCAAGCTGTAACCCAGTTTGACGGTCAGGTATATCCCCATTAATCGTCAACAGTGTATCAGGGGCTACACGGTCACGAAGTTTTTTAATTTCAGGAATGAGCTCCCAATGTGCATCGACTTGGCTCATTTCTTTTCTAGTACGCAAATGAATAGAAAGATTTGCAATGTCTTGTTTTAATATATGTGTTAACCATTCCTGCCACTCATCAATCTCCGTGTAACCAAGTCTCGTCTTCACACTAACAGGAAGTCCTCCAGCTTTTGCAGCTTGGATAATCTCTGCAGCGACTTCTGGGCGGAGAATAAGGCCACTACCTTTCCCTCTCGATGCTACATTAGGTACTGGACAACCCATATTAATATCAATGCCTTTAAATCCTTGCTCTGCCATGCCAATACTCATTTGACGGAAGTATTCAGGTTTATCTCCCCATATATGTGCTACCATTGGTTGTTCATCTTCTGTAAAAATTAGACGTCCGCGCACACTTTTCTGCCCTTCTGGATGACAATAACTCTCTGTATTGGTAAATTCCGTGAAAAACACATCCGGTCTTCCAGCTTTACTAATTACATGGCGAAAAACAACATCTGTTACATCTTCCATTGGTGCGAGTACAAAAAATGGTCGCGGTAAATCACGCCAAAAATTATCTATCATATCAAACTCAATTCCTCTCATTAAACATACAGCTTCAATCTATACAAAAACTTCATTTAAACTTATATCATGCTTAGTTACCAATTATCAAACACAAGTCACTTAAACGACAAGAAAAAAGAACGAATTCATCCAACAGAATTTCGTTCTTTACTTTTTATTATATTACTTTCAGCAGCTGTCTGTAAGCCAGTTAAAAGAACCAATGAGTAATAAATATACCAAAAACACTAAAAACAGTTATTATCACGCTTATAACAAACTTGTTCATGTACCATTCAAAATGAGTCAAGCAGGATAAAAACTATTTATCAGAACACGCCATTCTATCCTAGTGTAAGTCTAAATACGCGTTAATGCACCATCCGGCTTTGGTAATTCTTGAGCAGATATCTTATTCATTTTACAAAAATGTTTAAAAAATTGTTGTGCCAATTCTTTTTCCTTTACATCAACTTTTAAGGAAACGATATCAAGTAAAATTTGAGCCATCCATAGATTATCAAAATAACGATATTTCCCTGTTTTCCAAGTCATATTCTGAGGTGATTTTTCATTGACATAGTAGTTCCAGAAAAGCAGCTGATCCGATTCTTGTTCTGTCAGTTGCAATCTATATTTTGAATGGGCAGGAATGTATCCATCTTCACTTAACTTCCCGATAAAATCCTCATGTACCATATAGACACCCAGGATACGTCTATCTTTTTCAGGATCTTTAGAATCTGTTGCTGTTAACAAGACAGCACTATTTTGGTGTAAGCGAATTGGTTTGTTTGGCTTCCCTTTATTAGTACCACTCTTAATTACGCCTGAGAAAACTTGCCACTCAGAAAAAGAACGATCCTGTTCCTCTGTATCACACCAAAATACCATTTGTGATTCAGGATGGAGCTTGTAATTTTTCATCAGTTTTTCATGTTCTAAGCGAAGTTCATGGTTTTTTCGTTGTCGCCTTTTTTCCTCTTCCTTCTTCCATTCTTCTTCTCTTCTTTCGATTTCTTTCTTTTTTATGATTTCCTCAAGTGTGTTAGCAACATTTTTATCTTGCAAGATTAAGTGCTTTTCAAACACATCGGGGAAAACAAACTTTTTGCTTTCCGATGCGAAATGTATTTCAATACTAGATTCATTATGTTTAACAATACTTCCCAAGCCAAAACGCTTGTGTGTAACTTTTTTATTGATTAGATTCATATCTTATTCCTCCTCGTGGGATAACAACTGGTTACTATATGATAGAAATTGGACTAACCTTACCTTTAAAGCTCACACAACTGTTTTAAGTTGAGCTTAAAATATAAAAAAACGTATCCTGCATTCTATCTGTAGTTAAAACAGCGAAATCCAGAATACGATTGGAAAAACAATTGTAAGACTATTATAACATTTCTTTCACTTTATTACAAATTTCTTGTTGACAATATATTTTCCATTAATGTAAAATAAAAAATTTACCATTATTTTTTCCATTCTACTATGGAATAATACTCTAAAATTGACGAAAACAAGATACGACATATCCATTATTATGCGCAAGAGGCGTATAATTTTAGATATGTCGTATACTTAAGTGTTACCAATATTTTTATAACAGGTTCTGTTCGTGCTTCATTATATAATTCCTGATTTCCTTCTCGTGTTTAGTGCCTTGCTGTAGTTGACACACGTTTAATGAAGAAGGATAGAACAAAGGCAATAATCGATATGATTAACCCTAGTAAGATTGAATTTTGGACACCTTCCACTAAACCTGTTAATGGATTAGTATATTGATTTGATGTGATCGACATGACTGTTACCGCGATTGCTGTCCCCACTGCACCTGCTACTTGCTGGAATGTATTCATAATTGCTGTTCCATCTGTATATAATTCAGGCGGCAATTGGTTTAAACCGTTTGTTTGAGCAGGCATCATGATAAACGAAATCCCAATCAGTAATAAAATATGCATAATAATGATTGTGAAAGTAGATGTGTCTGTATCAATCATGCGTAAAAAGAATAAGCTGATGATTGTTATTACTAGTCCAAGTGGAACCATCACACGTGGACCATATTTGTCGAACAGATTTCCTGCTACTACTGACATAAAGGCATTAACAACGCCACCTGGTAACAGTAATAATCCTGCGATCATTGGCACTAATAACAATACATTTTGTAAGTAAATCGGTAACAGGACCATAACCGATAACAACGTCATCATTAAAGCTAAAATAATGAGCAAACCTAATGTATACATTGGATACTTAAAGACTTTTAAATTTAACATAGGTGTTTCAAGTTTCAATTGGCGAATTGCAAATAAGATTAAAGCAAGTAACCCAATTCCTACCGCAAAATATACTTCAGTTGTCATAAATGTACCTAATTCACCTGAAATACTGAATCCATAAACGACTCCACCAAAACCAATTGTGGAAAGAATAAACGATACAACATCTAACTTGGTCGGTTGTATTTCACTAACATTTTCAATGAACTTTAGCCCCACAAAAATGGCAATAAGTAAAAATGGCAGTGTTACGCCAAAAATAAAATGCCATGTAAATTTTTGTAAGATAACTCCCGCCAATGTAGGACCAATTGCTGGCGCAAATACAATAACTAGCCCAATTTTCCCCATTGCTGCTCCACGTTTTTCAACTGGATACACCATTAGTATTACCGTCATCATTAACGGTAGAATAATTGCCGTCCCTAACGCCTGGACAACTCGAGCTATTAAAAGAACCGAAAAACTTGGCGAAACGGCTGCAATAAATGTACCTATAATCGATAATGATAATGAGGCACCAAACAATTGCCTAGTCGTAAATCGTTGCATTAGAAACGAAGATACGGGAACAAAAATACCTAATACGAGCAAGTATCCTGTTGTTAACCATTGTACTGTCGATGTTTCAATACCAAATCCCTTACCAATCTCCACAAATGCCATATTTAACGCCGTTTCGTTAAACAGTCCGATAAAGGCAGCAATTAGAAATGGTAATACTATTTTATTTCTTTTTTCGTATAAACTACTCATAAACCCTCCTATTACTCCTTACATATCAAAAAGATAGATACTATTTTATATATCTAATCATCCATCTTTTGTAGTGTACTTTTTCATAAACGATCACTATGTATCTCTCTTTCCCTCACTAGATTTTACAAAGTTTTCTAGTGAGCAAACTCTATATTATGGTTTTCGATGTATAAATTCAATTATTTCAACTTCTACTTATCACATTTTCCTACTATCTTACTAATATTGATTATTCATAAAGATTTTTTTAAGAAAATCCGTGGAGTTTACACAAGGTACTTAAAACGTTGATATTTTAATACCAGTAAGTATGCTTCCCGCCTTATAGCAAAATCCTACCTATCACGTAAAAACCCCCTATCCCTTAATAATGGGAGATAGAGGATTTTCATCTTGTATGTTACTGACTTTTTCACGAATATCTCTATAATGTTATCTAAAACGCCTTTATTGCTGACAATTGGGACAAAAGAACGTTTTCCGTGATGAGATTTCTTCTTTTATAATAGGAGTTTTGCAGCGAAAGCATTCTTCCCCTTCTTTATCGTAAACATAAAATTGATATCCTCCTGTTTTTTCATCACCTTTATATAGCGGGTTTTCCATATACCCACCTTCGTTGAGTCCTTTATTGAGGATATATTGAATCGAATGATAAGTCCGCGTTAATTGTTGATCTTCTAGCTCATTAATTTTCCTATCTGGGCGAATCTCTGCATGCCATAGAATCTCATCAGAATATGCATTCCCGATACCAGCAAGTACTTCTTGATTGAGTAGTGTTGTTTTAATTGTCCCCTTTCTTTTTTGCATAAGCTGGTGAAAGGCGTCCAATGTAAAATCGGGAGCAAGCACTTCTGGTCCTAGGTTTTTCAGTTCTTCCTTGACTTCATCAGGTGATAAAAGATGCAAGTAGCCTAATCGTAGTCCTATGAAAAATAAATGTTGTTCTCCAAAGGATAGCTTTACTTGAATGGTCCTGTCCGGTTTATCTTCCTCTTTACCAAAAAACATCCATCCACCAAGCATCAGATGTAACAGTAAACATGACCCATCCTGTAATTGAAAGATTAAATATTTAGCTCTTCTAGAAATCATTTTTATTGTTTGATTTACAATTTGCGTAGTAAACTGGTCAACTGGAACATTAATAGACTTTTCTCGCCCTATCTCAACATTTGAAATTTTTTGCCCATTGATCAATGACCCCAATAAAGTTTTATATGTTTCCATCTCTGGCAATTCAGGCATCGTTCTGTCCTCCATTTACAATCTGTTTATACAGTATTTCCAACTGATAGGTTATTATGAATGGTTGCTATCATAAACGTTTCTAAAAATAGTCTACGAAACATTTTATCTGTTTCATGCAAAAAGAACGAACTCTCATACGAGAATTCGTTCTTTTAATATTATTACACTCTATTATGAAAACTTACATTAAACTATCAGTATCTAAATTGCTGCACCGAGTCGTTTAATTTAATTGCTAGTTTAGCAAGCTCTTCGGAACTCGCTGCAACTTCTTCCATTGAACTACTTGTTTGCTGAGCAGAGGCAGACGTTTGTTCAACACCTGCAGCAGATTCTTCCGAAATAGCCGCAATCTCCTCTATAGATGAATTCATTTCTTGGCTAGTGGATTTCATCATTGTTAAATGTTCACTAACAAGGCTAATTGTCGAAGCCATATCTTTTACAGAATCATTAATTTTTCTGAATTTATCGCCCGTTGTTTTCAATTGGTTCGTACCTTTTTCAACTTCTGAATACCCCGTTTGTAATGATTGTACTACTCCCGATGTATCCCCTTGAATTCTACTAACAATTTGAGTGATATCCGTTACAGATTTGGATACCTCTTCTGCAAGTTTTTTCACTTCTTCTGCAACAACTGCAAACCCACGACCATGTTCGCCAGCACGTGCTGCTTCAATTGCCGCGTTTAAAGCCAATAAGTTCGTTTGTTCCGCTACATCTCTTATAACTGTAACTAATTTAGAAATTTCATTAGACTGAACATCCAGCTGCTGTACTTTCAGAACGGAATCATTCACGATACGATCAATATTCGTCATTTGTTCAACAGATTCTCGCATTAATTGTGCACCGTCTTCAGTCAATTGTAACACTTCATTTGAAGACTGATAGATTTTCTCGCCATTATCATAGGCTTCTTCTACTTTTTCTACATACATGCCCATCGAAGTTGAAAGGTCACCTGCAAGACTTGCTTGCGATTCAGTACCAGAAGCAATTTCTTCCATTGTTTTAGAGATTTGCTCTGTTCCAACTTTTACTTCATTTGCTGATTGTGTGAGTTCCTCACTATGACCCGAAATTAGCTGAGAAGCGCTTGAGATGTTTTTTATCATCTCTTTTAAATTAGTATGTAAATCATTGAGTCCTTTAGCTAATTGTCCTGTTTCATCTTTTGACCTAATGTCCAGTTCACTAATCGTTAAATTCCCATCAGCAATATGAGTCATTTGTTCCGTAACTTTTTTAATAGGGTTCGTCACATTATTAGAAAATAGCCATATAACCGCAATACTAATTAGTAACGTAATTCCGATAACAATAGAATTTAATGTCAGGATTTCACCAGCAGGTTCATTAAAATCTACCATATAGGTACCTGCCACCACTATCCATCCCCATTCAGCAAATTCTTTAGAGTAGGCAATTTTTTCACCGAATTTATTTTGGTTATCTATAAATGGAGCTATAAAATAGGTATATCCTCCTCCATTCATCCCTCTTTCAATATATTCTCGCACATAATATGTACCATTCTTATCCTTTGTATCCCAAAGGTTCTGTCCTTCTTTACCAGGGTGAGCAACAAATGTTCCTTCGGGATCAGTAATAAACATGTAGCCGTTTTCACCTAAATCAATATTTTTGTTAATTGGTCGTTTATTGTCAGCATCCATTTCTCCTAATATCGCGATTCTTACTTTTTCTTGCGCATCTTCAAGAGAAATTTTACCTTCCTCTACTTGTTGATTGAGTACATTCATCAATTCAAGCGTTTGTACAACACTATTTTTCAAATTCGTTTGACCCAAATCATCTAAACTACTACTACTCTTTTGATAACTAAATACACCTAAAACAAGCAACGGAATCGTCAATAGCAAAATCGAGACAGTCAGAAGCTTCCTTTTGATTGTACCTGTTAAAAAACCAAGCAAATTGAATTTCATTCATACCATCCTTACATGTCATTTAATAGGAAAATATCATTTCCAAATACACCTATACGTCCTAAAAATATTATTAAAATAGGAAGTCAGATTCAGATGACACATTATACTCTTACCTTTCTTACTTTTCAATATCTTCCACCAAATTAGTATAAATTTCGACAAAACAAGTAATAAAAGGAAAATAAACCACGCTTATTTCTTCTAATTTATTACTATCAGCACAAATTTCATAGCTACTAAAATACTAGTTTGGTTAAATACACAATATCAAAAAGTTATATTTTAATAGAAATTAAATGGTTATTAAGTATTGAATGAAAGGTTAATTTTTATGACAAAGGAAATGCTTAAAGAACTACTAATTCTCTTTTATTGTTAACATGAATTACTTAAAGGTATGAACATGACGTTCACATTCCATACTCTTCGAATCGATTATCAGTAGCTTAACGAGACAACTATTTCCTTGATGAAGATTCATTGCCAAATACGAAAAAAAAAAAACGAATCCTCTATTCAAGAATTCGTTCTTCAAACAATATAATTAGGCTAACCTCCAACAATCTGACTCGCATATGTGTGAAATACACTATCTCAAATATATGACGCTACTGTTGTAAGTTAACCCATCTAGTTCAGTAACGGCAATTTTGTCTCCAGATGGGCTCCATATGATATGAGCATTTCTGACATCCGCCGCCAATTGCGTGGATTCCCCAGTTAGTACATCGTACACATAGAGTCCGCTACTGTCTTCGCCGTTAATGACAGATTTGAGTTGGTATGCAATCCTCTGCTGGTTAGGCGACCAGGAATCACCTGTTATCTCAGAACCCTCAGCGATTGTTTTTAAAATATTTCCCTCGGCATCGGCAAGCAGCAGTCTCCTCGTCGATTCTGTTCCTTGAGATATTAGTATTTGCTTGCCATCAGGCGAGAAAGTAATTCCATCTACATTTTCCACGTTCAGGTCTCTTTTTTCTTTTGTCACCAGATCCAGCATATGTAACTGGAAGGTAGGCGTATTAGTAGTAATGTAATAGATTTTATCCTGTATTTTTTGTACTGTGAACAATTGCTCTTCTTCTAGCTCGGCAATCTGGGTAATATTCCTGTCTGTATCGGCCATATATGCCCCACCCGCATAGGAAGCACCTATTACATGTTGATTGTCAGCCCACTCGGCCGTATAGGCAATCCCGAGATTGTCCTCCGCTACAGGTTGCCCCATGTTGTCCATACTCATCAAGTAATGGGCGACATCTCCAAATGAGTATTCATAGTATAATAGATGTTTTTTGTCAGGAGACAATGTCGCTCCTCCGAGAAACATATCCTTTTGGGCTTTTACCGTTTTATATTCTTTCGTATCAAGATTGTACAAATATATACTTCTAGGGTAGTATTCGGAATTCTCTAAGAGGCTCATTTTTCCAAACTCCTCGTTTTCCTTTGCAAGTACGACGGTCTGTTCATCGAACCAGTCAGTAATCTCCATTCCTTCAAACTTATCGACCTTTTCAATGGAAATAGAAGGTACGTTGGTTTCGGTGATTTTGTCTTCAGTATCATTAATGCTTTCACCTGGGTCTTGAATTACTGTACGATCCTCTTCCTGCCCCATGCTACAAGCTGCAAGAGTCAATAAGACGAATAAGGGCGTAGCAATTTTTAATAATTTCAACTTATCCATGTTACATCATTCCTTTGTCTTTTTACTCGTGTAAATGACGAATATATCCCATACTACTTATTAATACACTTTATGAATACAAGTTGTGACTAAATTTACCTTATTTACATAACTTTTACATTCATATTGAAATTGTCAATCGAGTAGGAAACTAGCCATTAATTGGCTAGTCGACCTCTCACACCACCGTACGTACGGTTCCGTATACGGCGGTTCAATAACTTAAGTATCGACGCTCATACAAATAATTAAGGTCCTTTATTCCCCATTTGATGAGCGTTTTTGTTCTAATAGCTTTATGTAGAGTTTCACTTCCTGAAATCCTCCAATAACCCTTACGGGTATTCGCTACTTTCCAGGCTTCATTGTGTTGGATACCTAATCTCCTAAGTTGATAGTACCTTGTCTTGACTTTCTTCCACCTTTTCCAAATAAGTTGCCTTAACCGATGGTTTAGCCACTTTCTCATATCTTGAATGAACATTTTCATCAAACCAATGCCATAGTAATTTATCCATCCAACCGTAACTTGATTAATTTCTTTAACGATATCCTCAAATTTACCAGTACGATTTCGTCTAGTTTTATATTTTAGTTTATCTCTGAATCTTTTCTTCGCGGAGTGGTGTGGTCTACATCCTGTACTTTTAGATGTACTGTGGATACAGAAACCTAAAAATTTTAGTTTGGTCGGAGACCCCACCTTACTTTTAGTTTTATTAACTGTCAGCTTCAGTTCCTTCTCCAAAAACTTTGTAATGCTATCAAGGACACGTTCACCAGCTCGTTTACTTTTAACGTAGATGCAAAAATCATCCGCAAAGCGAACGAATTTATGTCCTCTTTCCTCCAGTTCTATATCTAACTGATTTAAATAAACATTACTAAGAATTGGTGAAAGTACACCGCCTTGAGGCGCACCGAATTCAGTTGGTTTGGTAAAGCCATTCTCTAATATTCCGCTTTTAAGAAATTTCCAAATTAGCTTTAATATAATTTTATCTTTAATGAATTCCTTGAGGTATTCCATTAGCTTTTGATGGTTAATGGTGTCAAAGTAACTTTTGAGATCACAATCCACTACCACTTTATAGCCTTGTTCATAGTATTTGATAGATTTCTTTATGGCTTGGTGTTGGTTTCTATTTGGTCGAAAACCAAAACTTGAATCGGAAAATTTCGGGTCTATTATTCCACCTATTACTTGATATATTGCTTGTTGGACCATACGGTCTCTAACACATGGAATGCCTAATTTTCGTTTTGTACCATCCGCCTTCGGGATTTCAACCCGTTTGACTGGAAGAGGCTTATATGAGCCATCTTTCAGTTTTCTCTTAAGATGGGGTAGGTATTTACTGACATGACCAAAAAGTTCATCTACTGTCATTCCATCTATTCCAGGCGCACCTTTGTTGGCTTTAACCTTCTTACATGCTCTGAAAAGATTATTACTATCAATTACTTTATCAATTAAATCGATACCATCTTGTTGACCTACTTCTTTAACGGCAGGACTACACACTCTTGCATACTCTTCAGTTTCCAACTTATCCCTTTGCAAACAGCCATCTTGCGATGTTTTCTGCGGTCTTTGCACTGCCATCACCTCCGTAATTCTTCAAGATTGCTATTGTTCAGTCCTTCATTTCAGAGAAACTACTATGACCTCTGCTGACTTCTTACAATTCAGCTTGCCATCACTGGTAAGCTTGTTCCTGTGAGATATTCCATCTCTCTTGTCGGGAACCCTTGTAAGACCTCCCCGGGTAAGAGCTACAACCTTCCTCCCATGTAACTGCTATATTTACTGTATGGAACTCGTGCAGTATTGGACTTCGTTTTGTTTAGCAAACTCGTCCATTCCAATTCAGCCTTATATATAGTTTCTGTCCGTCAGTTCGGGATTTTGCCTCCGGCTTCCTTCAGATTCCACCTCACGGTGGACACCCTTGCCATCAGCTAACAGTTCCTACTGCCAAGCCTGTAGTGGACTTTCACCACCAAGTTGTAGCCCATGCCGGGCACACTAAAAAAACGAATCCCTGATCTAGGAATTCGTCCTTTAAATCACTAGTCACTACTCTTAACGATATTCTTAACACCGACATACGTTGCATAAAAATATGCACCATATATGATTCCAAGAAGTAACGAACTTAAGATGATACTTTGATAGTGGAAAGTAAAAATGTCACTTACTGCGTTTACTGCAACTATTGAATGAATAACAGCCAGGCCTAAGGGTACTAAAAAATAAATTAAACTTTGTCTCAATATGGCTTGGTTTATTAATTTTTCAGTGACACCGATCCTCCTAAGAGACTTATATCGTTCCAAACTATCACTTGCATCAGATAACTGTTGCAATGCCATAACTGCCGCGCTAGATATAATAAAGATGAGACCTAAAAATAGACCTAGAAAAACAAACAAAGCCGCAGAACCATGTTCTCTATCTTTTACTTGATCCCTTGTATTCCCAATAACTAAAGCAGGGTTAATATGTCTATATTTGTCTTCCGAGAAGTTATTGAATAGGTTTGAAAATTTCTCTTCCGATATCTCAGAATGGCTTTCATCATATATTACGTTAAAACCTGTGAACTCTAGAAGAAGGTCAGCATTGATATTATCAGGAATGATGAGATAAAAGAATTGGCTGCCTCCGTTCTTTATATTCTCCTCTATAGGGGATTCATTTTTGATGGTGTATGGTTTGTCCTCTATATTGATTATATGTTCATTTTTCATAAATTCAGTTATAGCACTAGTTACCCTACTGTAATTAGATACAACGAATACTTCATTCTCTTTTAAGTCTATCGCCTCTTGTCCCTTAAGTTTCATGATTGCATTATAATCTGATATCTTAATAGCCGATATTTCACCATCCAAATAGTTTTGCTCTAGATCGATTTTCTCCTGCTCGCTTAAATACGTTGATAACAAGTTCTCGATTGTAATATTAAGTTTATATTCCTTATAAAAGGCATGTTTTTCATAAGTTTCGAATGTAAAGTTTATTTCATTTAAATATTCTTCTATATCATTTCCCTTTTGGTCTTCGATTTCATTATTAACAATAAGAAATGCGGATGCATCAAAATCGTTATTTCCCGCTGAATTTCTATCAATCATTCCTTTTATATCAAAGGCACTCGTAAGAAGAGTAATCGTTAAAAATAGCATAAGACATATAAAAGTCATGGACAGAAAGTTCGTATTGATTTTGTTGTTGATCTGTCTTAAGACAAATATATTTATATCTTTTAGATAGATTCTCTTGCTCTTTTGCACAATATGAATAAAAAAATTGGAGAGACTAAAAAAGAATAACAACGTTCCGATAACTCCCATCATGATAGTCGCTAATAAATCAGAATTATCAGCATTTAAGCCAGTTTCCAGTATCCTATTGTAAGCAACTACTATTAATACGACAGATACAAGAAAAATTAACACTGATAAAAAAGAATTCTTTAGCTTTACTTTTTCATTTTTCTTTGCCGCATTTAGCATATCAATCAATTTATATTTTGAAATCGTAAACTGATTGAAAATCATGACTAGAAGGTAAATGATTCCAAAGTATACAACCGATTTAATCACTGCATCTAATGAAATAATAAACTTAAATTTGTTCAAATCTACCGACAAAATATTGGCAACAAGGACTGATAGACCTTGTGATGCAATAATTCCTAATACAATTCCCACAACTAGGGACAGCACCCCTATTAGTAAGGTTTCAAAAATTAGAATTTTAGAGATTTTACCTTTTGACATTCCTAATGTCATATAAATGCCTAATTCTTTTTTTCGCTTTTTTATTAGAAATTGATTTGCATAAATGATTAGCCCACCGAGAACAAAAGATACAAATACAGATGTTCCAGCTATCAATTTATTTAGTGTGTACATAAACGTCGCATTTTTATTTAATTCTAATATTGCATTTTGAGATTCAATCGAATTGAAACTATAAAAGATACATACTGCAAGGGTCAATGTAAGGAAATAGATTGAATAGTCCCTAAAGCTTTTTTTCACATTGTTAATTGCTATTTTAGAGAACATTGCCAACATCGCCTCCAAGTAAAGTAACAACTTCAATAATCTTATTGAAGAATTCCTTTCTCGTATCATTTCCACGTATTAGTTCATTAAAAATGCGTCCATCTTTTATAAACAAGATTCGATTAGCATAGCTTGCAGTAAAGGAGTCATGGGTAACCATTAAGATCGTCGAATGATAATCCTTGTTCAGCTTTTCAAATGAATCCAACAGTAATCTTGAGGATTTTGAATCTAGGGCACCAGTTGGCTCATCGGCTAAAATTAGCGAGGGCTCAGTAACGATGGCCCTTGCAGATGCTACTCTTTGCTTTTGTCCCCCTGACAATTGATATGGAAACTTATTAAGTAATTGGGTAATTTCAAGTTTGTTCGCCACATCTTGAATCAGTTTATCGATTTCTTTTATTCCCCTATTTTGTATTGTTAAGGCTAACGCTATATTTTCGTATGCAGTCAGCGTATCCAGAAGGTTAAAATCTTGGAATATAAACCCTAATTCATCCCGTCTAAAGTCTTCTAAAGCTTTTGCCTTAAGTGTCGTAATATCTTTGTTATTTATAACAATTTTGCCAGTTGTTACATTATCAATCGTGGAAATACAGTTCAGGAGAGTCGTCTTCCCGCTACCTGAAGGACCCATTATTCCAACAAACTCACCTTTTTCAACATGGAAACTTATATTATCAATAGCTTTTGTAATATTGCCTTTATTACCATAATATTTTTCGATTTTTTCAACGCTTAATATATTTTGCATTTTTTACCTCCACGCTTATCATTATATACACTCCAATTTTAAGCCTTCATCAGTTCCTATTTTTTCACATAAAATTCGGCTTTTGTTTCCATAATCTTTGAACCTTTTACGTAAATAGTGACACCATAATGACCTTCTTCGAGACCTTCTGGTACCGATAACTCGGCAGTGAAGTATTTTGCATCGTTGACAATTACTTCTTCCTCAACTAAAAATCTGTTTTCTGTTGCAATTTCGCCCTTATACCATACGACCTCTGCCTTTTGAATCCAGAATCTGTTCTGCTTTGCGGAAAAATAAATCGTGTCCTCTGGCGCAAACGTTGTAGCTATCTCTATAGGTCTCCCCTGATCATCAATACTTTTTGACAAAACACCCTCTACAATTTTTGGGTCACTAACATATTCATATCCTAAGTAAGCCCCCACTAATGTAAGTACGACCACTAGTAATATACTTAATACTTTTTTCAATTCTAATTCCTCCTAAATTTATTACTTATCTGCATCTTATCAGTAGTCATTAAGGAGACATATTTGTTTAGATTTTATTAAAGTTACATTTTTGCAAGGTTATATGGTCATTTTCCATCTCTAGTAACACGTATTTAAATTCATCATAGTGGACCTCATTCAAAAGGCTCATATTGAGGAAAAGTTACAGAACTGTAGAAATGGCTTGCGGAATTTAAAAAGTTTAGTGTGCTAATAAAAAAGGAACGAATCCCTGGTTATGGGAATTCGTTCTTTTAAGGTTTGATAAAGGGAACAGCTTCTGCAAGTATATCTGTATTATTTTAAGCGGAGATTTTCCGGTACTATGCAAAATGGAGAGCATATTAGGGTTATATAGGGGGAGATTTTCCGACTATGCTTAACAAAATCCCTTATTCTTATATTTTTTATGTTAATAGTCGAATTTTTTCCGTCTATTTGAGCTATTATTAACTTTAATTTTCAAATTAAGCGAAATTTGTCCGTCTATTCCAGATTAGGTGCTCATTCTAACTACTCTATGTATTCAAAAGTCCAACTAAAACTATCACCTATATGCCTTAATATAATCAAAGATCATTGCCCAACCGTCCATTGGGCTGCCATATCCCCATATAGGCTCCGTCATATCTTCTAAGTTAGCGATTGTTTCCCGATAGTGCTTCACCATGGCTAGACGCTCTTCTAGCGTGTACGTATTCAAACGTTCTTCACTTACTTTAAATCGAATATTGTGAAGGAAGTTAATCGTGTCACAGTAAAGTGTATTATTCTCAAATGTAATGAAATCCGGAAATATCTCAAGAACTTCGTCAAAAGCATGCTGCAAATCTTGCAAACCAAAGTTCCTCAAAACATCGGAGATATACGGTACAAGTTCCGGCTGATTCACAAAGATTCCATCCCAACCATCTGACTGCCAATTGCCGATCATATTAATGGCAATGTGTAATTGAAATAACTCTGGCGACAACTTTGCTTGGATAGTGTCTAGGCCACCGATTTCCCATATTTTATCGGACAATACCGCTAAATCCATTTCATCTGTAGGAATTTTCCCATCCAATATCTCGTTCAATCCGATAGACATCGTAGCATCACTCCTGAAATTAGGATTCTGTCATTCTCAATGCTAAAATTAATAGCACAAACCTTGGCTTTGGTTTGTACTACTATTGAAGATTTTAAATAGTTTGGAAATAAACATTTAATCCAATTCAGCACGTGAAAATAAATCTGTAATAATAGGTTCATCTTCACATGTATTTTTAAATGAAATTGCAAACTTTCCTAATGCTATTTTATCAGATGAATATGCACAAAACATACCTGCTTCGGAATCAAAATTGACAATATCTTTTAATTCGGGCATTTTTTCTTCAAGAAAAACTAGTGCCAAAGAACTCCAATCATAGCCATTACCCTCAAATCCCTCATAAGATCGCGTATCAAAAAGCTCTTGCTTATATTCACCAACATCTAAATATAAGGACGCAGAGCCTCTGTCATGTCCACCCAGAAAAACGGAGTTAATACCCATCATCCCATTGCCGTAGTACTCATACTTCCATGTATCACCATTGTTTTCGACTTTCTCGATGAGATTTCCTTCTTCATCATAGGAGAATTTGGCATCTTTTGTTTCTAGTAATCTACTACCAGGGCCGTAAACACGATCTGATTTTTCACGAGTTTCATATAGATTGCCAACGTCGTCGACACTGCGGTATAGGAAGTCGAATTGACTGTCTTGGTTGGCCCATACGAGGTTACTAAATTCGTCGTAACCATAAGTGACTTTGACACCAGTTAGCTCGTTGACCATGCTGCGTAGGCGGTGATTTACATCCCAGTTATATACGCGTCTTCGAGTATCTCGGTTTTGGCTGCGCACTCGATGGTGTGTGGGTCTGCCGGTGATATCATATTGCCATTTACTAATGACATCGCCTGGTAAGATTCTTTCAATCTCTTGACCTAGTTCATTGTACTGTATAGATGCAGTCCACTGGGCTTGGTCCGAATGGGAAGCGGTCATTTGCATGACACTGCCCATTTCATTACGTGCGACAGTAATGATTGCGCCGAGACTACTCGTAATCCGTGAACGATTGCCAAGTTCATCGTAACTACTTTCAATCCAATGGTCGTTTTGCCACTCCTTGATTACTTGGCCAGATGCATCGCGTTCTAGCTTGACCGTCACATGGTTGTTTGCCGTTTCTAGCAACATTCCATTTTTGTCATAAGTAAATGTTTCCCACGTATCGTCATAATAATCCGCTCGAATGACATTACCTAGGTTGTCATGTTGGTAGGCTGTCCAGCGATTGCCTGGACGTTGAATTCGCTGAACCAAGCCTGCTAGACTTCGTTCATACGTTTTCTCCATATCATCAAAGCCAATTTCTTTAATGATATTCCCTTTCGCATCCCGTTCAATGTATATAGACAAAGATAATTAAACAATTATTTGTTCTTAAAGTTGTATTAGATATAACTTCCTAATTCATTATCAGCAAATTAAAAAGGGCAATAAATCCCTATTTATGGATTCATTGCTCTCTGTACATTAACTATTTCAAATCAATATAAACATCAATAAAAGTTATGATTATAGCAACACTTTAGTAATTTTCTTTTTTAATAATTTTCATAAAGCTTCCTAAGCTCATCAATATCTTCCCCTTCTTCAAGAGCTAGCCAAATATCCTGTAAAAAACCATTTATTTTATTTCCACTTTTCTCAAATTTAAGTTCTAAATTTTCAGTTTGATTTTCTAAGTAATAAACACCATCTAACCATCCAAAGACATTGGAAATTGTATCTGAAATAGAATTTTTAATAAGATAAAAAAACAAGTTCTTTTGATTTTCATTTAGAGATTGATAAAAACGAACACCTTCAGAAAGCATATCTGTATTATCTGAAGTAGAAGTGTTGTTCAAAGTTTCTTCACAACTAGAAACATGTTCCAAATAAATATCACTCTTAATATCTAATACTAAATCAACTGGATTTAATTTTTTCTGCATTTTATAAACGCCTCCGGATACATGTCTGTATTTAATTTTATTAATTCTCGTAATTTTGAATTAGGAATATCAGGATACACTCTTCGCAGTTCTGAAATATCTCTCGCAAGTAGATCCCTTGCACTGTTAATACCTTTCATACTTCTGCTAACAATTCCGACTCGTGGAACTTTTCTGGTATGACCATCTCTCGGCACTAGTATAGCAGCAGCTTTTAATCTTATGCTGGAATAAATTCCCTCATAAGATCTTTTTGTCCAACATGATGTAAGTCTAATCCTGTGCCAGCTCCTTTTACAATTAAATCCTCATGTTTCAACTAAGTATTTTAGGCCTGTGCCTTTCTTTAACCCGAATGGATCAATCATACTAACGGGTCACTTATATATATGCAAGTAAATAGACTACTTTTGATTCGAATTCAATTCAAAAGTAGCCTACTTTTTTTAGAATGACCTGTAATAAAGAGCTAGAAAATGAGATGTGAGTTATCAGTGGCCCCGTTCAAATTTTCTCATTTTTAAAACTTTATTCGGGGCATATTGGGCATTAAGACTAGCTGTAAGTATTGACATGCCGAAAGCAGTGTGACTGTCTACTTAACACGAAGCGATATACTATGCCTTTTGCTCCATTGCGTTAGCTTCTGTGTGGATTTGTTCTAACCTTTTCTTTGCCACGTATACATTGTTATAAAGATTTGCTACTCTTATGCTATGCAACCTTTAAGAAGTGATAATATCAATATATTCTTGGTATTCAAGAGGGATGGATCTATCAAATATCAAATCTTTTAAAGGGTCTACATTTTTCCCAAACTTATAGCAAAGATATAGTCGTTCATTAAATTCGGCATAAATACGAACGTTTGTTAATTCATATTTATCAATAGTATCATTGTCTGTTATAGGAATTTCAGGAATAATGATATTTTCTTTATAACTACCTGTAGACATATCTCCTTCTATTAATCTTCCTCCACCTTTGCCCAATATTAATATTTCTCGCTCATTTGAAGTACCCTTCCAAACAGTTACACGTCTGCTTCCCATTCCTAGAGCATCTATTTTATATTTAGGAGGCTGATACCCTTCTAGTGGTTTTATATTTTGCCTGAAAATATTACTATTTTTAACAAACTGTCTTGTTACAGTCGTACAGAATAAAATAGGTGCTTCATTCAAATCAATATCTTCCCAATTGTTATCATCATTAAATAGATTAAAAACTAACAATTCTGCTTTATTGATCATTTGTGCTAAAACATAAATATTACTTTTTCGATTTTCATCTTTACGTTTTGTTTCTATGCTAATTACCTGATTAGCTCTCCAAATAACTTTTGACATCACTAGCACTCCTTTTGACTATCTACATATCTTATTAGCTTTTAAATGTTGATCTGCTGAATCAAGGTAACTTTGTCTATTTGCATTGTTTGGTCCAACAGGATTTTGCTTATTAGCGACTTTTGTCTTATCCCCGCCAGCTGCTTTTACATCTGCTTCATATAAGCGCTGCTCCAAACCTCTAGCAGTGTGCTTTCCAGCTACACCCTCACCTGAATATACCGACCGTGGGGCTACTCCGCCAAATTCGTCGAAGTTATTTCCATATCTATATGCAATTATCTCATTTGGAGTTAAACTTAAATGAGAAGGCGCACTTGCATAACCAGTATAAGGTAATCCATTTTTTATTCCTTGATAAGTTACATGTGTCCTATTGGCTCCAGTGCTAACATTTAATCCAAACGGATCAATCCAACTGTTTGAATCTCCAACATACCCATATAAAGTAGGATTCCCACCTGCAAGACCAATCGGGTCAATCTGAGTATAATTCCCCTGCTCTTGGTCATAGTATCGGAATCGGTTATAATACAATCTGATTTCAACATCATCGTACTGCCCTTGATAACGGAATGGAATGAAATCTTTTTCACCTGTAAATTCCTTCACTCGTCCATAAACATCAAGTTCAGCCGACCAAACTCTATTACCCTCTTCATCATAAGCTTCTACAGGCGTTCCAAGGTAATCACTAATAATACTGTAATGACCTTCACTCGTGATTTTTGCTGATGGGACAAAGCCATCATTAAATACCCACGTTACTAGATTTTCACTTACTAGTTCAGCCAAATCATTTTGCGAATCAAACTCATGTAGAATCGTATTCCCATCCCACACGAATCTCATCGTCTTCTCTTCAGTACTTTTCTCTACTCGTCTGTATTTCGCAAGTAAAAATTGAGCCATTTATTAATTAAAAACTGAGCCACTTAAACTGTACTGTTTTCTAGCCATTCTTTTGTATCTAATATTCGATAAGATGGTCCAACCATGTCCACCATATAGGCTCTATGTGTTAGCCGGTCTGTTAAAGCTGCTGTTAAAACTGGATCATGAAATACTTCTTCCCAGCGATCAAATGATAAATTACTCGTTACGATGGTGGATGCTCGTCCAGCTCTAAGTGAAAGATGAGTAAATAATAATTCCGCTCCTTCTTTATCAAACGAAATATAACCAAGTTCATCGATAATCACTAAATCATATTTTTCAAACTTCAATTCAAATGAACGTAACGTTCTTTCAGAACGGCTCTCCTTTAATTGATTGACTAGCGATGACACTGTTGTGAAATACACCTTATATCCTGCTAAACAAGCTTCAATTCCTAAGCCAATCGCAATATGAGTTTTTCCTGTACCTGGTGATCCAATTAATAAGACATTTTGTTTTTCTTGAATGAAATCTAATTTCTTTAATTGTGGGAGGCGAGAGGCCGCATTCTGCGGTAATCTCTCAGTCTCTAATTCAGTTAATAGTTTCTTTTCTGGGAAATTCGCTGAACGAATTCGATTCGCTTTTGCTCGTACTTCTCGATCTTGCATTTCTTGCACGAGTGCGTGATATAAAAATTCCTCTGCTGTCTGATGTTGTTTCCACATATCATCTTCTTGAATAAATGCCCGAATACTTGGTAATCGAAGTTCTTTACACATTTCAATCATTTCTTGTCTCTTATCCATCAATGAAGACCCTGTCTTTTTCGTTTCAAATAATGCCGTAATGGCCGATAGATTTTGAAGAGATTGGGTGGTGACCTCATTTTTTGAATGTACAGTTTTATGAATGTATTTGCCTTGATTAGCTAAGAAAATAATCTTCTCTGTTGTTATTTGAACCATAGGGTTCTTCTTAAGTTGTTCAATCGCTGCTAAGACTTTTTCTAGATTGTTATGTTCTTTTAGATAGATAAGTAACTCTAGAAAATCTCGTTCATTTCCAATATAATAATCTTTGTATATTTTTTTTATTTTTGTTGGTGCTTGACTCAAACATTCACTTTGAGCCAATGCACCTTTTTTCTTTTCAAATGTGTGTAAATAATGATAGATATCCATAATCCATTGATGGTTCTGCCAACTTCGCTTATGAGTCGCAATACACGCCTCTTCACTAAAAATAAGTATTTTTTCCGCACTCGCTTTTACTTTCACCCATTCTCCAACATGTCCTTCTGGAACAGAATAACGATTTTGTCTATAAGTAATTGTGCTGTATTTGTCCACTCTAAACTCAAACAACTCCGAGCCATCAAATGGAATAATATCTGCACTTACTTTCCGGGTTGAACGTTCTTCTAGCATTAATTCATGATGCGTTTTGTTCTTCTTATAATGCTTACGAGAGTTTAATTTCATGATAATTTCTGTTAGATAAGCTTGAGCTTCTTCTATACTTGTAAACGTATCTCGATGGGCAAATGCTTTCCGTCGGATGTATTCTACACTCCGCTCCACATGCCCCTTCTGATTTCCTTTTCTTGGTTCACATAGTCGTATTTTAAAATGATAATGCATCGATAGATTTTTCATACCATCGGTAATCTCACGTTCTGTCCCAATAAAGTTCTTTACGACTGTCCGCATATTATCGTACGTAAAGACTTCTGGTACAAAGCCTAAATAGTCAATACATTTTACATGTGCATCTTGTACGCACACCATTGTTTCGGATTCATATAAATATGCAAATCTATCATTACTATATGGTAGGGTAAAGACCGCCATTGAAAGAGAACGTAATGTTTGATCAATGAATAATTTTACTTCTCCCCAGTCAAATTCAATCTCATGACCAGCAGTTGCCTTTTGACGAATAAAGACTTCTTTTTGACGTTTCTCCTCACTATTCACAAAATTTCTAACAGTGGTATAACTAATTTCGAAACCTTCATCTAATAACTTTTCATGAATATCAATCATTTTTAGTTGTTGCTTGTGCATTTGATGTTGTCGTTTGTACTCGTTTTCTCTTAACATTTTTCGGATACGTTTCATAACTGTTGGTGTTAAAGCACGTTTGTTTCCTTTTCGTTTTTTATACGACGGAGGCGTTACATAGTTATCTGTAATAGGTAATTCTCGAATATCTTGCTTTCTTTTTTCAAGATCCTCTTGAATATACTTTTTAACAGTATTCCGGGAAATACCAAGCTCCTTCGCAATTTGACGTTGACTCTTATTTTCTTGATGAAAGGCAAGTAGCACTTTCTGTTTCTTCTCCAATGAAATCACCTCTATACGCTCCTAACTCTATAAAGTTAGGATTATTTTCATATAAAAGTGGCTCACTTTTCAACTGCGATGGTGGCTCAGTTTTAGCTTATCAAATACACTCGTCTACCAAGTGAGTCATACTTAAAAGTAACTACCGTATTATCTGGCTTGATAACCTTCGCCATCATCCCATTGCCGTAATACTCATACTTCCACGTATCACCATTGTTTTCGACTTTCTCAATGAGATTTCCTTCTTCGTCATAGGAGAATTTAGCATCTTTTGTTTCTAGTAATCTACTGCCAGGGCCGTAGACGCGATCTGATTTTTCACGTGTTTCGTATAGATTGCCAACGTCGTCTACACTGCGGTATAGGAAATCGAATTGACTGTCTTGGTTGGCCCAGACTAGATTACTGAATTCGTCGTAACCGTAAGTGACTTTGACGCCAGTTAGCTATTTAACGACTGTCCTGAACTAGTAGTTTTCTTTCTGATACAGAAAGAAATCTATCTATAATAAAAAAACATATGTAAAGTAAGAGCATTAGGCGTCTTCTTTACATATGTTTTGGAACCTTTATAACTTATATTAAGGGGTTTAAGCATTGTTTAGACATTAGATTCTTTTCTACATTTCAACAAATTCCGGTCTTTGTGTACTTCCTTCTTTAACAAACACTATACCTTTTATTTTTTCCTCATTACATGCTCTAATAAATAAATCATCAACAATAATATTTCCTGTATATTCTTTCATTCTTACAATATGATGACCAATTAGAGAATTGGGTATATATTTTATAGACAATAGTTTGATTGGTCCATCTGGTAAAGATCTTATCAATGGTCTATATTCCGAATTCTCCATATCTAAACAAGGAACTACATTTAATACATTCATGACAAAAAACGATTCATTGATTTCACCGGTTTTTGTTGATGTTATAACTGCAGGTATGAACTGACAATCAGTACCTAATCTCTCTATTAACTTTTTTAATTTTAAACTTACTAATTCTCCACCAATCGTGGGCAGAATATCATACTTGTCTAAATAACTATCAAATTTATCTATTGAATAGAAAAGTTTCTCATTCGAAGGATACTTAATACCTTTTTCCAGGTCAAGCCTATCAAACGTATTATTATCAGCGTAAGAGAAAAAGACATCTCGATCGTAAACGTTAGATAACTTATAATAACTCATTTTATCACCCTTCACAATGTAGTTTTGTTCTACCTTTTCTTAAATCTTGCTTTTAGTTATTTACAGTTTTACGAGCTACATCGATATTAATCGTTTACGATTGTCAAATACATCGTAGCTATAGTCATCCATATGCCCATTGCCACTCCATTTCTAAAAAAAACATATGTATAGAAAGAGATTTTAACCTTTTCTATACATATGTTTTGGAATCAAAATAACTTTGTTTTTAAGCTATTGCATATACGTAGATTTGGTGCAATAACAATAATTGATATCAATCATCTTCCAATTCATCATCCCAACATTCCTCGAGATTATTGATAAATTCCATAAAGTCATTTGCTAAATACTTAATAGAATTGTTATTCACTTCTCCTAAATCTAAATAAATTAGAACGACTTGTTTTGAATCAAGGTCTATACAAAAAACATTTCCACCTGCGTCATTTGCAAATGGTAGATACTTTTGTGGAGTAATTTCCCTGTTTTTAAAATCTAAATATCCTTCTTCCAATGTATAACCTATATTGTTTCTATATTTCATTGGAAGGAAAACATGTACTCTTGTTTCTAAACCGGACTCTTCTTCAAAAAAACAAGGTTTTTTTGGTAAACCACCATTGTATTGAAGATAATGATCCTTCAATTCCTGAGGGAGTTGAAAGCCTAATGTTATTTCGATTTCTTCCAAGTCTTTTTTTGTTAACTGGAGTGAACACTTATAAAACATCTATATAACCTCCTTGTAGCGATTAAATTCGCAGTGTCAAAAAATTGAACTTCTTATTTGACTATGAGTCAAATAATATATGACCTAAGATTTAATACAGTTATTCTTAGTTCTCCTTTTTCTAGGCATCTCTTGTCTCCAACCTTGATTATATGATGCCATTTTTGCATCGTAGGTATCATACTCGACTCCAAAATGCTGTTCAAATTGCTTAACAGAGCCCTGGTGGGGTAGACTTGCTTTATGTGTTTCAGTTTTCACCAACTGCATTGTAGATTTACCAGTAATTGGATCAAAATCAGCGACATGATGCCAAGTGTAATCATCTGCATCTTTTCTTTTAATTCCTGCCTCTCTATAAGCAGCTGTAAAATCAGATTCACGTGACCCAGTAAGTGGAATAGTTACTATACTGTTTGGATGAGGGAATAAATCAGGACTATTAGAAAAGTCAACTGTTTTAAATCTCCTTAAACCAAATGGGTCAATTTCAAATGACGGATTTTGAACATATCCATACATAGTAGGATTATTCCCCGCAAGTCCAATCGGATCTATCTGAGTATAATTCCCCTGTTCCGGGTCGTAGTATCGGAATCGATTATAATACAATCCAATTTCCACATCATCATACTGTCCCTGATATCTAAATGGAATGAAATCCTGCTCACCAGAGTATTCTTTCACTCTACCATAAACATCAAGCTCAGCTGACCAAACCTTATTCCCCTCATAATCATAGGCTTCAACAGGTGTACCTAGATAATCACTAATAATGCTGTAATGACCTTTACTTGTGATTTTTGCAGAAGGGACGAAGCCATCATTAAATACCCATGTGACTAAGTTATTACTTTCCGGTTCAGCCGAATCATTTTGCGAATCAAATTCATGTAGAATCGTATTTCCATCCCACACGAATCTCATCGTTTTTTCAACTGAACTCTTCTCTACCCGTCTACCTAACGTGTCATACTTGAAAGTAATTTCTGTGAGATCTGGACGGATGACTTTTGACATCATGCCATTGCCATAGTACTCGTACTTCCACGTATCACCATTGTTTTCGACTTTCTTGATGAGATTTCCTTCTTCGTCATAGGAGAATTTGGCATCTTTTGTTTCTAGTAGTCTACTGCCAGGTCCATAGACACGGTCTGATTTTTCACGTGTTTCATATAGATTGCCAACTTCGTCTACGCTTCGGTATAGGAAGTCGAATTGACTGTCTTGGTTTGCCCATACAAGGTTACTAAACTCGTCGTAACCGTAAGTGACTTTTACTCCGGTTAGCTCGTTGACCATGCTGCGGAGGCGGTGATTGACATCCCAGTTATAAACACGACGTCTAGTATCACGATTTTCACTTTTTACTCGGTGTTGTGCTGGTATGCCGGTAATATCATATTGCCATTTACTAATAACATCGCCCGGTAGGATTCTTTCAATCTCCTGACCTAGTTCGTTGTACTGCATGGAAGCTGTCCACTGGGCTTGGTCGAAGCATCCAATCCGAGATGGAGAAAATAGTTTAATTTGATTTTAAACATAAATATAAAAGAACGAATTCATTTTATTATTTAGAATTCGTTCTCTTATATTTTCATTATTAAATTTTGCTTGTTTGTGTAATATGCTTATACCTTGATAGAGACAACATTAGGATAATTTCATTACACTATAACTCTACAAACAATATAAATATAAGTTTGTTTTTACCCATTTTTTCTACTTTTTTCTGAAAACAATCCTCTATTATTTAAGTTTTGCCTGGATGTGCTTGCAAAAATCTAGAAATGTAGGCGCAACAATAATTGCATCCTCAGGGTCGTAACTTACTTCATAATCCATATATTTAATTTCCCCTGTTTGAATATCTATCCAAAAATCATTGTCTGCATGATTGTCAGCAAAAGGAATATGGAATAGAACAAAATCCTCAAATTCCTCAGAATAGTCAATCCTTCTATCTTTTGCTCTCTCTATAGATGTTGTAAAATCTGAATCTTCCTCATCTTCTAATAACGGAATATGATGGAAACTACCAATTTCTATTGAATAATAATCCTTATTTGATACTTCATAAAAATCACCTGGATAAATATATGCCCCTTTAGAAAATACGCCACCATTAGTAGCAAGGTAAAATTCTATAAATTCTTTTTTTCCTGGAAACTCATCAGGTACAATTTCATTTATTTCAGAAAGCGATACATTCTTCCAGTGATTCTCAAATAAAATATCATTATTTAAGAATTTATTAGAATTACTTTTAAAATTATTGCTCATTTAGGTTACACATCCTCCCTTTAATTTATTTCTTCTTTTAGTTGCTTCCGCAACAGCTTCTGGCGAACCGTATTTAAACCCTGTATCCTTTTTAAACTCATCAGCCCCACCGATGTGAGGGTGTTTATGGTATTCCTCGTGTACAAATTGCATCCTCATTGTATTAGTCTTAGGATCGTAGTCTATATGATGGGATCTGTAATTTTTACCTGGATCATTAATTCCAACTTCTTTTGCAAGTGCAGCTCTATCATCAAAATATGATCCTGTTGCATCTATTGTGAAGATACCATGTGGGTTATTTGGACTTATAGTTTTTGGATGAATCACTCCTCCACCAGTAGATAGGAAAATGATTGGTTGCCTTACTATTAATCCAAATGGATCTATCATTACATTTGAGTCTCTAATATATCCATATAAGGTAGGATTCCCACCCGCAAGTCCAATCGGGTCAATTTGAGTATAATTCCCTTGTTCTGGGTCGTAGTAACGGAACCGGTTATAATACAATCCAATTTCGACATCATCATACTGCCCTTGATAACGGAACGGGATAAAGTCTTTCTCACCTATAAACTCTTTCACTCTACCATAAACATCAAGCTCAGCTGACCATACCTTATTACCTATTTCGTCATAGGCTTCGACAGGCGTTCCTAGATAATCACTAATAATACTATAGTTGCCTTCACTTGTTATTTTAGCGGAAGGGACAAAGCCATCATTAAACACCCATGTGACTAGATTATCATTATCATTTTCTAATTTAGCTGCATCATTCTGCGAACAATACTCATGTAGAATCGTATTCCCGTCCCACACGAATCTCATCGTCTTCACTTCAGAACTTTTCTCTATCCGTCTACCAAGTGAGTCATACTTGAAAGTAACCTCTGTTTTGTCTGGCTTGATAACCTTCGCCATCATGCCATTGCCGTAATACTCATACTTCCACGTATCACCATTGTTTTCGACTTTCTTGATGAGATTTCCTTCTTCGTCATAGGAGAATTTGGCATCTTTTGTTTCTAGTAGTCTACTGCCAGGTCCATAGACACGGTCTGATTTTTCACGTGTTTCATATAGATTGCCAACTTCGTCTACGCTTCGGTATAGGAAGTCGAATTGACTGTCTTGGTTTGCCCATACGAGGTTACTAAATTCATCGTAACCGTAAGTGACTTTGACACCAGTTAGCTCGTTGACCATGCTGCGGAGGCGGTGATTGACATCCCAGTTATAGACACGTCTGCGGGTATCTCGGTTTTGACTTTTTACTCGATGGTGTGTTGGTCTGCCTGTAATATCATATTGCCATTTACTAATGACATCGCCTGGTAGAATTCTTTCAATCTCTTGGCCTAGTTCGTTGTACTGCATGGAAGCAGTCCACTGGTTTTGGTCGGATTGGGAGGCGGTCAGTTTCATTAGCTGTTTTAATGTAAATAAAGTAAAAAACCTTGAAAGACATTTGGCCAATCAAGGTTTTTCAAATTAATTACTCATATAATTTACCTACGTAAAAAAGTTCCAATAAAGTTCCAATTTATGTCGTTGGGGACTAGAAGGTTATTATTTTCATAGTAACCATCCAAATCTTCTACCACGATTCTACTTCTTGAAGAAAACTTTCTTCATCACTATTTTTCCATTCATTAGGATTTAATTTAAATTCTTTTGCCAAGGAAGAAAGAAACTTTGTAAATTGTTTCTTACTACTTATCTGATCAAGAGTTCCAAAAACGACTTATATTTTTTCACATCCCAATTATTTCTTGGATCCTAGATACACGAAATAAAATAATTTCACTTCTAACGAAAACGAGCATAAAATTGTTATGCTCGTTTTTAATGGGGTTAAATATTCAATTTTATGGTATTACTTTTTTCTCTTCCACCATATAACCTCATCAATCATTATCTTTTCCAATTTCTCTTCATTATCGTAGATAAAGTTATAGCATAATGGGGATTCCACATCAGAATTACTGGAAATAACCTTTTCTACTCTATTAGAGTCATTGTAAATATAATTCATGAATGACCAATTTTTCCCGTTAACCGCAACGTCTACCCAATTGTGATTATCTATAGGTTTAAATACGCTAATAGATAATAATTTTGTAGGGAAGTTATTATTTGGATACCATCTTGCTACATATGCATTCACGCTATTATCTGAGTTTATTGTGTAAATTTGAGTTGCTGTACCAAGCCTTATATCGTTGTCAGCTTGTGGATACTGCATAATAATTAATTGATCTAATTCATTAAATCCAAAAGAATGAATCATTCTTTTACTAAATCTTTCGCTTTCAGTTATATTTTTTAATATTCTCCCCTTTTTAAATTTATTTATCTCATGAAAGTATGGTAAATGGGTAAAATATTCATCAGAAGCATATTTCCAATAAGATACCTCTGATAACTTCTTCTTTATCATACTGTCTATATTCTGTTCTACATCACTCCACTTATCTAATATTTCTTTTCGAGTTTCAAATAATATTGAATTCATTTTACCCCTCCATTTAAATTAATGACATTTAACAGTGTTTTTCCAACTTCCATCTTCCATTCTTCTACCTATATCAGAAAGAATACGTCCAATATCTAATCCTTTCTTTTCAGCATTTCTTAATATTCGATAAATATATTTATCATTTTGAGGACTATGAATATGTTTTCCTGCGTGATAATTCCCCATTAATTTCGCTGCATCTCTACCTGGATGAACTGATAGGCTTCTTTGGGACTTTGCAGTTCCCCATAGTCTTGCCCCATTTTCTGCTATATCAGGATTTAAACCATGTCTTTCTAATAGATCTCTTGAAAGTTGTCCATATTTAACACCATTTAACATAGCATTACTTTTTAACGGGACTATATGGTGAGCGGTCTTTCCTGGAGTTATTGGTCTTCCTGCGGCTCGCATTGCCTTTTCTAACCAATATGTTTGGGATAATCCCATTGGATCTACCAATGAATTCAAATCACTTACATATCCATACAACGTAGGATTATTCCCTGCAAGTCCAATCGGATCTATTTGAGTATAATTCCCTTGCTCTGGATCATAGTATCGGAATCGATTGTAATACAATCCGATTTCTACATCATCGAACTGCCCTTGATAACGGAATGGAATGAATTCTTTATCGCCTGTAAACTCTTTCACTCTACCATAGACATCAAGCTCAGCTGACCAAACTCTATTCCCCTCATCATCATAAGCTTCCACAGGAGTTCCAAGATAATCACTAATAATACTATAATGACCTTCACTCGTGATTTTAGCTGAAGGGACGAAGCCGTCATTAAATATCCATGTCACTAAATCAGGTTCAGCCGAATCTTTTTGCGAACCAAACTCATGTAAAATCGTATTCCCATCCCACACGAATCTTATTGTCTTACCGTCAGAACTCTTCTCTACCCGTCTACCTAATGTGTCATATTTGAAAGTAACTTCAGTCTTGTCAGGCTTGATGACCTTTGACATCATCCCATTGCCATAATACTCGTACTTCCACGGATCCCCATTGTTTTCGACTTTCTCTACTAAATTTCCTTCTTCGTCATAAGAGAATTTGGCATCTTTTGTTTCTAGTAATCTACTTCCAGGTCCGTATACACGGTCTGATTTTTCACGAGTTTCATATAAATTCCCAACATCGTCAACGCTTCGGTATAAGAAGTCGAATTTACTGTCTTGATTCGCCGACACGAGGTTACTAAACTCGTCGTAACCATAAGTCACTTTGACACCGGTTAACTCGTTGACCATGCTGCGTAGGCGGTGATTGACATCCCAGTTATAGACACGTCTGCGAGTATCTCGGTTTTGACTTTTTACTCGATGGTGTGTTGGTCTACCTGTAATGTCATATTGCCATTTACTAATGACATCTCCGGGTAGGATTCTCTCAATCTCCTGGCCTAGTTCGTTGTACTGCATGGAAGCAGTCCACTGGTTTTGGTCGGAGTGAGAAGCGGTCATTTGCATGACATTACCCATTTCATTCCGAGCGACATGGATGTTTGCGCCTAGGCTACTCGTAATCCGTGAACGATTGCCTAGTTCATCGTAACTACTTTCAATCCAATGGTCGTTTTGCCACTCCTTGATGACTTGGCCGGATGCGTCGCGCTCGAGCTTGACGGTCACATGGTCGTTTGCCGTTTCTAGCAACATTTCATTTTTGTCATAAGTAAATGTTTCCCACGTATCGTCATAATAATCCGCTCGAATGACATTTCCTAGATTGTCATGTTGGTAGGCTGTCCAGCGGTTGCCTGGACGTTGAATTCGCTGAACCAAGCCTGCAAGAGCTCGGGCTTATGTTATTATTTGAACATTCAACTAGATTTTCAAATTAATATAAATAACTTCGCGTAATATTATTAATAAAATAATAAAGTGGCAATAAACCCTTATTAAAAGGATTTATTGCCACTTATCAATTGATCCAAAAAAACTTCTAAACAATTAACGAATATAAGGTCTGTAAGTTGAGATACCTAACCGTTCACTAAACTCTATATTTATTAATTTTTGTTTCTTTTTACAATTCAAAAACACTACATTTTATTTTATTGTAAATCAATTCCTCATTTATTATTTTTTCAATCTCTTTCCAGTCCCCTCCTGCTAATCCTGAACCAATTTTAGGCATCTGTATAGATAATCTATTTATTAATGAAAATCTTGCAACTTTTTTTAAACACAAACGAAGTGCATCATAATCAATATAAGTTGTAGTATCTTTGTAATTTTTCCTTACACCATTTTGTGCAAGCATATTTGCAATAAAAATAGGTTTCTGTTGCCCGACACTTACAAACTGAACTTCTCCTAATCTAAAAGTTTCTTTATCCTTAGACCATTTTATATATTCTTTCTTTGCATATGGGAATTGCTTTGATAGAGATAGAACAAAACCTTTTCCCCATAATCCTAAAATGTTAACAACATGAATAATTAGTGTATTTTCTTCTAAAGGAAGAGAAGCATCACCTTTTAAGTAGTTTATTTGAGATTTATTATCATGAAATAAAATCCCCTCTTTCCACTTACTTTCAAATTCTAATCTAGTAATAGGTACACTATCGCTCAAATCTAAACTATCGATATGTCCATCGTACAATAAAAATCCAATATTTTCATTCCAATCGTTCAGCGATGAGGAAATGTACATATCGTTATTGATAATGTTGATCTGCCGAGTTGCAATTCCATCCTCAAATTCTGTAAATAATTGTCCATTACCTTTTGCGAAATCTACATTATCACATTTGTAGTATAATAAACTATCCTCATGCTTTACATACTGTTCTACCACTATTAACCACCCTTTTCGAAATATCCAAATCCGTTACCCCATCAATAATAAAAGTCCCTGGTCTAGGTTCACGAACATTTAAACCCGTAACATCTATCACCACAAAATGGGATACACTATTTAGTTTTCTAGCATCACCATAAATATTTGCAGCTAATTGTCCCTGAGATATTTTCCCTAACTTTATATCAGCTTCAGATAAGCCCTTTAAAGTTCTACTTCCTATTTGATCAGGGGATATATCAGTAAAATACTGACCAGGACCAAACCGAGCATTCTTTTCACCAATGGATGGACGAATAGCGTTGCTTTCCAAAATTCCTTTTAACCCTTTTTCAGTGGTATAATGAGTAAGAGTACTACGAGTTAATCCATATGGATCCACACAAACGTTCGGATCATGTACATATCCGTACAGTGTCGGATTATTTCCAGCAAGCCCAATCAGGTCAATCTGTGTATAATTCCCCTGTTCTGGGTCGTAGTAACGGAACCGGTTATAATACAATCCAATTTCGACATCATCATACTGCCCTTGATAACGGAACGGGATAAAGTCTTTCTCACCTATAAACTCTTTCACTCTACCATAAACATCAAGCTCAGCTGACCAAACTATATTACCTTCCCCATCATAGGCCTCAACAGGTGTTCCCAGATAGTCACTAATAATACTGTAATGACCTTCACTCGTGATTTTTGCTGATGGGACAAAGCCATCATTAAATACCCACGTTACTAGATTTTCACTTACTAGTTCAGCCGAATCTTTCTGCGAATCATACTCATGTAGAATCGTATTGCCGTCCCACACGAATCTCATCATCTTCTCTTCAGAACTCTTCTCTACCCGTCTACCTAGCGTGTCATACTTGAAAGTTACTTCCGACTTATCTGGCTTGATGACTTTTGACATCATGCCATTGCCATAGTACTCGTACTTCCAAGTATCCCCATTGGTTTCGACTTTCTCTACTAGATTTCCTTCTTCATCATAAGAGAATTTCGCATCTTTCGTTTCTAGTAGTCTACTACCAGGGCCGTATACACGATCTGATTTTTCACGTGTTTCGTATAGATTGCCAACGTCGTCTACACTGCGGTATAGGAAATCGAATTGACTGTCTTGGTTGGCCCATACGAGGTTACTGAACTCATCGTATCCGTAAGTGACTTTGACACCAGTTAGCTCGTTGACCATGCTGCGTAGGCGGTGATTGACATCCCAATTATATACGCGTCTTCTTGTATCGCGGTTTTGACTCTTTACTCGATGGTGTGTTGGTCTACCTGTAATATCATATTGCCATTTACTAATAACATCGCCCGGTAGGATTCTTTCAATCTCCTGACCTAGTTCGTTGTACTGCATGGAGGCTGTCCACTGGGCTTGGTCGGAGTGAGAAGCCGTCATTTGCATGACATTGCCCATTTCATTCCGCGCAACTGTAATGTTTGCGCCTAAGCTACTCGTAATCTGTGAACGATTACCTAATTCATCGTAGCTACTTTCAATCCAATGGTCGTTTTGCCACTCCTTGATGACTTGGCCGGATGCGTCGCGCTCGAGCTTGACGGTCACATGATCGTTTGCCGTTTCTAGCAACATTCCATTTTTGTCATAAGTAAATGTTTCCCACGTATCGTCATAATAATCCGCTCGAATGACATTTCCTAGATTGTCATGTTGGTAGGCTGTCCAGCGGTTGCCTGGTCGTTGAATTCGCTGAACGAGTCCTGCTAGACTTCGTTCATACGTTTTCTCCATGTCATCAAAGCCAATTTCTTTAATGATATTGCCTTTTGCATCCCGTTCAAACTGATACGCTTCGCCTTTTTCGTTGAACACAGCGGTTAACTGCTCTTCTGTATCATAGGCGAATCGGACTTTCTTCCCGCCTTGTTCTCGGGACGTTAAGCTACCAAGAATCGTGTAATCAAAAGTCACTTGCGTATAATTGTCTTTTGCAAAAACAACATCGTCATAGCCATCATACTGCAATTGGACATCGTTGCCATCTGAAAGCTTTGCGTGGACAAGTCGATTTAAGTGATCATAACGGAACTTTTCTGTCGCTCCTAATGGGTTCGTCGTTGCGATACAATTTCCACGATCATCATACTCCCATGTGGAGCTTGTGCCATCTGGCAATGTTACTTTACTTAAGTTCAGATGCTTATCATACGTTAAGCTTACCACATGCCCTTGTGCATTCGTTACGGTGTTAATTAATCGATGCTCATTATAGCCGTATTCCGTTTTCGTGCCATCTTCTAAAATCGTAGCTTGTAATGTCCCATCTTCATTATAAATCCATTGACGACTTCCGCCCTCAGCATTTACAGCTTGAATGAGTCTATCCTTCTCATCGTATTGATAGGACAGAGTACTGTCTGCTAGTGTAATTGTCACTGGGTTGGCCCATTCATCATAACTGTATGTTGTTACACGACCGTCTTCATCGACTTCTTGCAGTAATTCAAAGTCTTTATTATATTCATAACTGACTTCACTGCCATCTGGATGGACGATTTTCGTACATAGATTGTCTTCGTTAAAATAATAAAAACTTTTATGGCCCAAACTATTTGTAATTTCGTTATAGCCGTCGTGATAAGAAAGCTCCCCTGCCAACACATTGCCATCGCCCCATGTTTTAATTACGCGTGCCCCTGTTGTTGGGCCGTCATATCGCCAGAAGAAGGAGTTCCCATTGCGGTCTATTTTTTGTGTCATTAAGTGGTTATTATATTTTATAACCGTACTTTGTCCTAATGCATCTTGGATGTCGACAAGATCTTGTTCTTTATTGTATTCATAACGAACAAGTACTTTTTGTTCCCTGTGCTCACTCAAAGCGACTTCTGTCATTCGACCTGCTACATTTGTTGTAACTTCAAGGACTCTTCCAACACTGTCAGTTACTTGAGACAAGTAGCCTTGATTGTTGTATGCAAATTGAATTTGATGATCTTGTTCGTTTTTCACTGCTTTTAATCGGTACGTTGTCTCGGTTGTTTGTTCAAATACATAAATTAATCGAGTATCATGCTCAAACAAATGATATTCCTCACCTGTATTGGTAAGCGACATTCTTTCCCGTTTATTAAAATATGGTAAGTTTGTTGGCAAAATTGGGAAGCCGACTGCGCGACCATCAGGTACAACAATTCCAATTAAATCTTCTTCTTCAAAAATTTCTAAAGCTAAATCATATTTAAAATGCATGCCATGACCTGACAAACCGATACGAGCACTATCACTGTACCAAACTCGTTCCCATGAAAGGGGGATTGGCCCAGGCAGTTCAAAATCGACACCTTCATAAACCATACGCCCAGTAATTAAATCTACAGGTTCAAAACCATATTTACAGAACTTTTCACTTAACCCTTCTGTACAATTAAACTTCTTTAGTACTTTATGATTAAAATCCGTCAGAGCATTTTTAGCCATCGCTTTCATGCCATCTACTGCCTTCGAGACGCCAGCTATTTCATCCATCGATTTGACGACTTTATCTGCGGCCGTTTTGACGGACTTCGACCCCTTATTAGCGAGTTCCGTGACTGTATCTAACGTTTTGGATACCTTATCATATGCCGCTTTCATTCCTTTAACTGCTAATGTTGCATCTGCGGCTTTATCTGCAGCTTTTGCGGCATCACTTGCTTTATCCGCAGCTTTTACCGCTTTGTTGGCCTTATAGGCTGTTTTAGCCGCATCACCAACACCTGGAACGGCGCCGACTAAGTTCATGGCTGCCCCTTCGTAATCTCCTCGTGCCAAGCTAAGTCCTGCATTGGCAACGTCTGCAATCGCACCGACACCAGGAATAAACCCAGCGACATCCAGTGCTAAACTTACGCCATCTAAAAAACCGCTAAACCAGCCTTTCTTTTCTTTCTTCTTCTCTGCTTTTTGCGGGATGATGACGTCAACTTTTTGCGTCGCTTCGATCGCTTCTTCGTTTAGCTTCGGCGGTTGGCTTTTCTTCTCTATTCCTTCTTGATGTATGATTGTACTCATTAACTGGGTATCAGCCGCAAGGATCACATGACTATTTTCCTTCGCTGAGAAGGCAATCCATTCTTCGGCCTCAATTGATAACTCTTTCATTCCCATTTCGAGCGTTTCATCCGCCGCTAGCATGATCGTGCTGTCACTGAGAAGTGTAACTCCTTCGCCATCATCCATTTTCAACTCCAATACCCCATCTACCGCGCTGAACGTAATATCTCCCACACCTAATGTCATGTCTTTCCCATAATTGGTTGCCAATGACTTAACGGTAGAATCCGCCATTTTCTTCGACGCTTTTTGCCTACCCTCTGATGTAACTGGATCAACGCGTACGGAGTTGATGACGATTGCTTCTTCTTCAACGGCACTTAGAAAGTGCAATTGGACACGTGCACCTATTTGAGGCATTAAGTACATGACGCTATTGGCATCTGCTGAATAAGCGAACCAATGCGCTTTTTCTTTATCTTGTTTTTCATCAATATCTAAATGGACTTTGACCGTGTTTTGTGAAACATCGATAATCTTTCCTGTAAATGCTGCACCAATGAAATCTAAATTGCGTACTAGTCGCTGACGAATACTTCTCTCTGGTTGAGCAGTATATTGAAATTTCAACACACCTCCGTCAAGGTTAATTTCCCGAACCGTTACGATATACGTTCTTCCTTTTAGGTTTACCGATGTACCTAACTCATAAGCTTCCGTGCTTTCAAACTCACAAAAGATATAATCGGCTTCGTTCATATGTGTGCCGTCATTTTCAGTAATTAACCAATACGCATCCATATCCTTACGCAATTGATAGGGAAGATGGTCGATCGTTACACGTTTCGTACTTTGAGGTGGACCAAGCCAAAACCGAGGACCCTTTCCTTGTAGGTCAGGAAAAACAACTGCTTGCAAATTGGATGCCATTCTTTTAATAAATGCCCAATCTGTTTCCATATATTGAATCGAAATATGACCAATCGCTTGATCGTCAGAAGCATTATCGATGTAATCCCCATGAGGATAGGCGTCCACAATGGTATCCATTAACTGCTCATACGTCATACTTGCATCTTGAAATGAACGCGAGCGCTTCACAATATCCATATTTGCCGTAAACGAGACAGCCTCAGCTGTGACATAATGCACTCCTTGCGCTGCCTGTAACTCCGCATTTTCAATTCTTCCTGAGAATAATATGTCTTGACCCCGGCCAAATTTCACAACGATTTCATCTGTATTACTAACCCGTTGAATATAGTTTTCAGCTTGCTCTTGAGCAATTATTCCAGTAAAGTACAATCTTGCATGGTCATTGCCCCTATGTTTAATGGTTAGCTTATCTAGACGAATAAGTGGATAGGGCCATTCAAGTACAATATCCACGTAAGTACTGACCATATGTACTTCTTGTTCTCCTAGTGATTTCATAACTTACCTCCTTTCCTTTCTTTTGTAAATTAAAAACCTTGTTTCGGTATAGACAAATCCTCTTGGCCGTCATGGACAATATCGATTTTCCCTCCACCTGCAGAGCATTGATTATGACAGCGATTTAATAACGCTTGTTTTCCTTCTATATGAACAGTTTCCATCCCATCGATCCAATCTAGGGAACAAACTGGTGTACACGGTTTTTTCAATTTCAAGCAGACACCGAATGTAGGGATGTTTTCAGGACTTCGATCCCCTACATTCATGACAGCTTTCCCTTTAATATATACACCATGATCTTGCGGCAAGTTTAAATAATTCAGATGGCTGCCATGCTCACAAGAAATGATTGCTCCATGTACTACATAACTAAATTGCTCCTCACCTGAACTTTCAGTCTCCAAATTTTCCACAATTTGAGCCATTTGATATTCATCCTTTCATATCGACCTGCGAGTAGTACCACTATCCCAAATTACTTGCAGGTAGTAATTTATTATGATTTAGCAATATCATCATCGTTTCTCTAGTCTTACTCTCTGCAGCTGGAATCCTAAAAATGGGCGTCGCAACATACTTTCGGCTACATCTAAATTGACTATTGTGAACGATTCTTTTCTAGTGTCGATTCGAAAAATACAATCCAGTTCCACTTTCTTCGGGTCAATTACGAGTTCCTTAATTAGTCCGTCTGGAGTGTACGTTGTCTCATGGGATATACAATTCTTCGCCGTCATGTCTAGTAGCCAATACAAACGCTGTGTTGCTTTCTTTACATCCGTAAACACAATGGCTGTAAAATCGATGTTATCCTCGAATTTCGCTAACAGCTTTTTCAATTCATCTGACACAATTCTTTGGGGCTTATCCAAATAATCCAGATATAACGCATTCTCTTTTTCTATCACTTCCGCAAATACAGACGAATAGACATACTCACCATCGAATGATGGACTTGTCTTCAAAGGAATGATTGGATTTGGTATACTTTGATCTTGCCGAACAATAAAATACTCCATCTTTTCCTCCTCTAACCATCACTTTGTGTATCGAATCATGTTGTGACTAAAACAGATAACATTCACGTTAACTAATCCAATGAATATCTTTTATTTGGTCTGGGCTAAGCTGAACCTTATGTTGGTCTCGTTTAAAGAAGGTAGCCCCTTTTAAATTTGCGCCTGCAAAATGGGCACCAGTAATTTGGGCAAACTCAAACCTAGCATTTTCCAAATTCGCGTTTCGAAAATCAGTGCCTAGGTAGCACGCCACTTCACCACTTGAAAGCCTCATCGTTTTTCCCTTTGCGTGAGTAAAATTAGCGCCTACTAAGTTGGCATTTCGAAAATCCGCGTCTTGAATGACAGCATAAGAAAAGTCTACATTAGATAACTGACAATCTACGAAACTAGTACCAACGCAAACACTTTGTTTCAATAAAGCACCTTCTAAGTCACTGCCGCCAAAATCCGCATAGGAAAAGTCCATTTGGGTGAAATCCTTGTGCCGTAATGGTAGATTTGAGAAATTTTCAAACGTATAGTCTTTGTTCGCCTCTTTTTCCTCCAACCATGAGACAACATTTTCTTCCACCCGTTCCCGATCATCAAAGATTGCAACATCTTCACTAAATCCTTTATATTCACCAACACGAAATCTCAAGCACGCTGCCCGTTGAAAATTCATTTCAGGTACACTCTCTTTTTGATAGCGAAAGAGATAGCGCACTAATTGAATGATATACTGATGAAATACGTTCACTGTTTGTTGAATGATGCGACGAATGTCAGCTGTTTGAATGATGATATACGGCTTTCTTTCAATTTCTAGGGTTTTTTGTAACTCTCCCATTGCCTCACTGAGCCATTTTGCTTCAAACTGTGCCGTGCATTCTGTCAAATCGTAATACCATTTCTCACCATAAGCTTCTAGCAAATAAGTACACTTGTTTTCTAGTAAAGATGTTCGTAGCAACGATAGATGAATAAAGGCTACTGGCGGTAACACTTCCTGTTCTTGCTGGCCTCTAATATTGTCAAACAGCTGTGCAAGTGAATGTATGATTGACTGCAGTAACGTTTCCTTCTCTTGGCGGAACTGCTGATCCACCTTCTCTAGTATCCGGCCGACATGAACTGACACACATTCATCCATAAAATGCTGTAATGCTTCTTCTCGTTTCATGATTCATGCCCTCACTAATTTGCTCGTACTTCTGTACCTTTAATTTCCATTTTGTCTTCCATCTTGATGGAGTTTTCTTTACAAGTCATCTCAATTTTCTCCTCTGCGTTAATCATAATTTGTTTCGCATTGATGACGACTTTCTCTGTTGCTTTTAAGTTAATATTTTTATCACTTATAATGGATATGCCATTGTCATCCATAAGTGTTATCATTAATCCTCCACCAGATATGACAATACGATCGGGTGCTAGTAGAATTTGTTTCCCGTGCTTTGTTCGGAGTGTTTTGACATCTGGGTCCACCATCCGCCCTGGGTCTTGGCGACTATCCGTTGATGGTGCTGCACTTGATTGGCCACCGCCTAGGCTTGTTTGACTGCTTTCTGCTAACATCGCACCGGATTGTGGAGGCGCTTTTGCTACTGAACTAATCGCAATCCCTTCATCCTCACGATTGCTTGGGAAGTAAATTCTTACATTATCGGATAACTCTGGCATCACATACCAACCTGTATTGTCCTCTGAGGCATAAATCGTTGAATACGGGAACCAGTAAGCAGTATTTTTATCTTGATTCACATCGAAATCGACGTGAATACGAATTTTATCGCCTGAAATATCAATTACTTTTCCTTGAATAGAAGCACCAATAATCGCTTGGTTATAGGTTGTGCGGACTCTGAAGCCGTTCTCAGGAGTTAACGTATAAATATGCTTGAATAAGCCATCTTTAATCGTCGAGAAGATTTTATATACATACAGTTTTCTTGATTGGAAAGTCACTTCATTTCCTATTTTGAATGGTTGAATCGATTCAACCTCATAGTACATGTAGTCACTATCGGTAATCCCTTGAAGATAATTTTCGCTAGAGACCAGGTAGTTGCCGATTGACTTTTTGATTCGATAATTGATGGCATCGATTTCCTTTGCAACCTCAGCTTGATACGGTACACCGAAATAAAACTTTGGTGCTGGGTAAACCGTTTCTGGCACCAATCCTGTATGGAATCGCGATGCCATTCGTTTCAGAAATTCCCAATCCGTCTCTAAATATTGCATCGTGAAGGTGCCAAGTCTTGCTCCATCCGTTACACAATCGTTGAAATCTGCGCCTTTTTGGTCGGCAATGCAGACATCGATTAATTCACTGTAGGTCATACTTGCATTTTGATAGGTTTGGTTTTTCTTCTTCACATCTAACAAATACGTATGGGAAACTGCTTTTACCTCTAAATAATAGGTATTCATGACCGATTTCACTTGTACATCTAACGCCAGCCCATTAAAAATAGGAATAGCTTGTCCATTACTGTCGATCTGCAATACTTCAATAGCCGTTTCCACGTCTGTCGTATATACATAAGTATCTTCGAGTTCACTTGGGATTAGGCCCGCTAAATGCAATGTCGCATGCTCATTCATTTGTTGTGTGATTTCTATTTGATGGACACGAATATTATAGGGCATCACAATAATATCCTTATAAGTTAAAGCTGTTTCTTTCCCAGATTGATTGCCATTTTCGCTTCTTTTGTATACCTTATTTACTGATTCTTTCTGATTTGCCCCAGCAGTTATTTTTGCACTGTTACTAGCCAACGAAAGATTCGCAAATTTATTTGTATTCATCCGGTCCATCAGACAACACCTTCTCCTTCTACTATTTTATTTTCGATCGAGATTGATTCCATCATGCCGTAAGCAAGTGGTTTCCAAATAGTCATCTCATTTTTCAAACAATTAACCGAGCCCATCGTCACATTCTCGCCCACCATAAAGAAATACATTAAGTTATAAATCTTGCCATCTAGTGCAGGTGTCATAAAATCAAAATAGCCAATTTGTTCGCCGTTCACTTCCTTCATGCCGTAATCTAACATTTCTGCACTTGGCTGCAATTTACGAAGCATGTACATCATGTTGTGAGTGAAATTTTCTAATTCTTCCTTTTTAATCACTTGTTCCATCATTTTCATCGTGACATTAATGGACGAACTTTCACTTGTATAGATATACTCAGGTCTACGGCTTGATGGGTATTTAATATCCATCAATTCAGGTGTCATCACTTCAAATGCTTTAGGGATGTACATCCTGATTTGATTGTTATAAAAACCAATTTCTTTAAACTCTATCGTTTCATCTTCGATCATTATCTGTTCTTCTTTGATTGCTTTGACAATGTCAATATGTAACAATTGGTTTTCGATGTTCTCCATTCGTTTCTTCTGCCTAGCATGTTTTTGCATCTCGGAAATTTGTTCATCCATAAAATCCATTTTTGACACTCCTTTGTTCCGATTTATTTCTGTTCCTCGTGCTATCTCAAAAACAACCAAGTACTTTTTACTTCCCTACTAGTTAGACCATTTTGTTAACATTCGGCCATCTCAAACCCTCAAGGTTCATTTCGGGTGTGGAAATTTTTTCTTCTATAGTAATATATTAGGTTTCATGTAATGTTACTAAATATAGTATAGTAAGATTACTTTTCCTGTAAATGCGGTATATTACCCATGTCAAAAGGCTTGGAATATCAAACAAATCATAGCGGATTCTGCTTTTGTGATAACATCGTAACGGGGGTTAAAACATATCATAACGGGATGACTTTAGAGAAGGATGGAACAGATGAGATTAGATGCGGCGAAAGAGATGGACAGGCAACAGGGTTTGTTGCTACTTCAGAAATTACTAAGGATTTTCTGAAACGCTTTAGCTATATAACAAATCGCGATGAATTACTAAAGTCTTAGGATAAACAGATTATTGGTTTATTCTCGTATCGAATGTCCAAGTTCGTACCATGACAATTTGTCTCGCAAGCAAGAGACGAAAAAAACGAGACAAAGAAACTTCTGGGTGATAAAAGTTGCAGGTAGTCTAATAGGAGTCCAAACATTCTTTCTATTACAAACAAAAAGAACGAATTCCTATATTAAGGATTCGTTCTTCAGATGAGTAATGTTATAGATTGGCCAACAAATTAAATATACATGAATCAATAAATATCACTTTATATCTCGCTAACCGTCTTCCTTATATCCTCACTTAGACTGATTGCAGAAATAACTGCAACTCCGTCAGCCCCCGCTTCACGTACGAGGCTACTGTTTGATGGTGAAATGCCCCCAATAGCTACAATAGGTAAGTTCGGATATTCGGTTCTTGCCTTCTTTAAAAACGCAACCCCTGCTGGTGGTTTTGCATCTGTTTTTGATGATGTTTTAAAAATAGGCCCAATCCCGACATAATCTGCACCACTTAAGACAGCCTGCTTTAGTTCCTCCATTGTATGCACCGAAACGCCGATGATTTTATTTTCTGCACGTTTACGAAACATGTTAATATTTAAATCATCCTGGCCAACATGAATTCCATCAGCATCAAGCAGTAAGGCTAGCTCTACATCGTCATTTATTAGAAATGGTACTTTGTAATCGTGACATAAATTTTGGCATTTACGTGCAAATTGTACATAGGCTTCCCCAGTAAGAGCATTTTCACCCTTTTCTCTTAATTGAAACATCGTAATACCAGCTTGTAATGCTTCTTCTAACACCACTAATGGATCACGCTGACAATTCATCGTACCCATAATGAAATATTTATCGAGATTCAACGACATCCACATCACACTTCCCCTCAAACTGACGATAGGCAAAATGATTCGTTGGACCAAAGCCATGCCCAATATTTAACGGGTTGCTTATGGCCAACTGAACAAACTTTTTCGCTTCCAAAATAGCTTGTTGCAAGGATTTTCCTTTCGCTATTTCTGCTGTTACTGCTGCTGAAAATGTACAGCCTGTTCCGTGCGTGTGTTTAGTTTCAAATCGGTTCGTTTCTAGGACAAAAGGAACCTCTCCTTTTATAAACACGACATCAATCGCCTTGTCACTAGCTAAATGGCCACCTTTCATAACGACACACTGTACACCAATGGAGAGAATATCTTGAGCAGCTAGAAATAGATCTTGTTCCGTTTTAATAGACCGACCACTTATGACCTCGGCTTCTGGTATATTCGGTGTACAAACAGTTGCAATTGGTAGTAGTTTAGTTTTAAGGGCTTGTATTGCATCTTGTTGAAGTAAGCTAGCACCGCCCTTGGCAATCATCACAGGGTCCACAATTAGAGGTAAGTCGCTAGTTTTAAGTATAGTAGCGACACATTCAATAATCTCCGAGTTAAATAGCATGCCCGTTTTAATTGCCTTAACATTAAAATCTTCTAGAACCGCCTTCAATTGCGCTTCTACAAATTGTACAGTGGTTGGGAAAATATCATGTACACCTAACGTATTTTGGGCTGTTAAAGCAGTGATTACACTTGTACCAAATACACCGAGCTCTTGAAACGTTTTAATATCTGCCTGTATGCCTGCTCCGCCTCCACTGTCTGAACCCGCTATCGTTAGTGTAATCATTGATGACCCTCCGCTAAATATTCAAGTTGATTTAGAAAGTTCATATGGAATGTCCCAATCGTTGAATATGCATTTACACTCGCTTGCTTATAATCACGAAGAAGATTCGCAAGATCATCGAATGCATTTTCACAGCTAGCGAGTTCTGCTGCACATAAGGCACTTAACAGACAGCCACTTCCTGTCACTTTCGTTACCTTTTCATGACCACCAACTATCCATTCTAATCTGTTACCATCTGTAATCACATCTTGCTCACCTGTTACAATTACATAACAATTATATTGGTTTGCAACACGCATTGCCGTTTCAGCTACATCTAGTTCACCAACACCACTATCAACACCTTTTGCCATCCAAGAAATACCTGCGATCGCCGCAAGTTCTCCGACATTACAACGAATTAAATTCACTTTAAGTTGTTGTAATAACTCCATTGTTGTGTTTAATCGAAAACTCGTTGCCCCAGCACCAACGGGGTCTAAAACGATAGGAATGTTCTTCGCATTTGCACTTTTTCCTGCTAGAATCATTGAGTTTATTGTCTGTTCATTTAATGTGCCGATATTTAATAACAGTGCATTCGATATGGATGCCATCTCCGCCGCCTCTTCAACTGCATCGGCCATTACAGGTGAAGCGCCTATTGCAAGTAAGCCATTTGCTGTAAAATTCGCCACGACATAGTTCGTTATACAATGCACTAAAGGTTTTTGTTGATTAATTTTTTGTAGGCTCATTTATATACACCCCTTGTGTCCAAGTTTGCATCGTCCATGACATTTCCCAAAACATCCACTCATAATAACAGCTCTTTTCAAAATGTGCCTTTAAAATCTTTTGCTTCATTGGCTGTTCCTTCGCAAAACGATTTAACATCGACTTTTGCGTTTCAATCGATTGAAGCATGTCATCAGATGCATATAATGCAATCCATTGTTCATACAGTGGTACATTCGGACGAGCAAATTTAAGCTTTTGACCAATCTCTTGATAGAGCCATGGGCAAGGCAATATGGCCGCAAATGCTTCTGCTACATCGCCATTGTGTACAGCATTGTACATATGACTCACATAATGATAAGCAGTGGGTGCCACCTCAAAATGTTCAATTTCTTCAGCCGTTACACCCAAATCTTGAAACGTTGTACGATGAAGCTCAAGCTCTGCTTCATGAATAAATCTCGCCGTGTTTAAAAAGTACTGAATGTCCTCGTCATTTGTTGCCTTTGCAGCTGCTAAAGCTAATACTTTTGTGTAATGCTTTAAATAATACGAATCTTGTAACATATAAAACTTGAACTTTTCGAGGGGTAAACTACCATCGGCAATACCTTGTACAAACGGATGTTTAAAACTAGCCTCCCAATAAAATTGTGTTTCCTGTCTTACTTTTTCACAAAATTCCATTTTTCGTCCTCCTTCATTGGTGGACGTAAGTGCAAAAAGGGCGTCTCTAATAGAGACGCCCCAAAAGTGTAGACTACACCTATGATTGCTCCCTACGCCAGTGTTAACTGTCAGGTTCTAAGGGTCAGGTTTTAACCTTCTCAACACAATGTGTCCCCCCGCAATTAAAGTATTTGCAAAAGAAATGCTCCACGTAAAATTTACGTGGAGCTACAGTAAGTACATATTAATAATCGTGTACTTTGCTCCCTACGTCCGTATTAACGGTCAGGTTCTAAGGGTCAGGTTTTACCTTCTCAACACAAACGTGTCCCCCTGCAAATCCATTTAATTACAATTATTTTAACTTAAAGTACACGGGTAAACAAGATAATAATCAAGGTTTCAGCTACGAATTTAAAAATGAATCAAAAATCCTATGCTGATGCAATGAATTTATTTAGTAAGTAATCTAGCTTTATAGGGTCCTTTATTTTTATTTCCAAGGGATTAATTTATTTTCTAGCCAATGGAGGCCTCGGTTAAATAGTAAGCCTAATAGCGAAAGGATCATTACACCAAACATTAATTTCGTCGTTATCATTAAGTTTCCATAGTGAAGGACCATTGCGCCTATTCCATACTGAGCAGCAATCATCTCTGCAGATACTAATAACAAAAGTGCAGTACCGGCTGATAATTTTAATCCAGCAAAAATCGTTGGTAACGCTCCAGGTAAAATGACCTTTCGAATAACATTAAAATGACTAGAGCCAAACGTTACAGCCGCCTTAATTAGGGTCTGATCCACACTTTTTACACCAGAAAATGTATTAATTAATACTGGGAAGAATACCCCAAGTGCGATAATGGCCACTTTCGGCATTTCACCGATTCCAAGCCATAATATAATTAATGGTAATAGTGCAATTTTAGGAATTGGATAAATAGAATAGACAACCGGGGTAAAGACCGCATCAGCCCATCTCGAAAAGCCAAGAATCAGCCCTATGATAATACCTATTGTTGCGCCTATTGCATACCCACCAACAATTCTAGATAAACTTGCTGTTATATGTTTCATTAATTCCCCACTAGCCATTAACTCCCATCCATCAGACAGAATTGCTGTTGGTGCCGGGAGAAAAAGTGGGGGTACTAAATTCATTCTACAAATGGTCTCCCATAGTAATAACAATACCGTAATTCCAAGAACTGAAGCATATGGTGGTATCTTTCTATCAAGGAACGCTACTTTATTTTTGATAACCTGTTTTGTTGCTGACATTACCCTACGCCTCCTTTAGCGCTTCTTGCGCATCGTGGCGTATTAAGCCCCAAATTTCGTCTGCATACTTCTCAAATTGGTCCCTATATTGTTCAGAATCGCGTCCCATTTTTGGTAAATCAATATTAATAATGCTTTTTATTTTACCCGGATGTCTAGATAAGACAATAACACGATCACCAAGATAGACAGCTTCTTGGATATTGTGAGTCACATACAGTGTACTTAACCGTGTACGGTTCCAAATTGTTAGCAGCTCTTCTTGCATAATTGTACGCGTTTGGGCATCTAGGGCAGAAAATGGTTCATCCATTAAGAGCAAGTCAGGCTCAATGGACAAAGCCCGGGCAATACCTGCTCGTTGCTTCATCCCACCTGATAACTGCTTTGGAAAGGCATTTTCAAAGCCAGTTAGTCCTACCATATCAATATAGTGTTTACCTTTCTCTTCCCGTTCTTTCTTAGGTACGCCTCTTTCTTCAAGCCCAAAAATAACATTTTGTAAAACGGTTCTCCATGGGAAAAGGGCGATTTCTTGAAATACGATGCCCAAATTCGGTTCTCTCCCATTTGTCCCTTCAAAATAAACTTGTCCATTTGTTGGCGACAATAGTCCTCCAACGATATTAAGGAGGGTCGATTTTCCGCAGCCACTAGGTCCAACGAGGACAACTATTTCTTCTTCATTAATTGTAAAGTTTATATCTTCAAGAGCTAGCACTTCCCGTTTGTTGTTATCTACAAACTTTTTATCAACATTCTCTACTACTATTCTCAACTATGTCACTTCCTAGTTTTTCAATGCTTCCTCTAAGAATTCTGTATTCACAATTTCTTTAGCATCGATTTCAGATTCAATCAGCTTTTCTTTCGCATACCAATCTATTTGAGTTTGGATGTCTGACTCTAGTAATCTACCATCGCGATCCATATATGGTAAGCCCTTCTTAATAAGTTCTGGGTCTTGGTCTGTATATTTTGCAATAATATTAATTACTTCATCATAATTTTCGCCTGGTACGATTTCTCCATCTTTTTGTATTAATACAGCATCATAGTAGTATTGTGTTGCTTTCGCATAGGCCTTCATGAAACGAACCGCTGCATCCTTATTCTCAGCAAATTTTGGAGAGAAGAAGACACCTGAAGTTTGGTATTCAATTTCATCGCCTACTTGAGTAATAACTTTTCCATACCCTTCACTTACTACCGTTGAGATATTTGGTTCATTTAGAATGACTGCATCTACTTGTTTACTTTTTAATGAATCCATCAATCCTGGAATGCTATTAAGTGGAACTAAGTCAACATCATTAATACTTAATCCATAATTCTCTAATAAGCGTCCTGCCATGTAATGGAATGTAGATCCTGTTTGAGTAATTCCAATTTTCTTTCCTTTTAACTCTCCAACACTAGTAACAGGTGAATCTGCTGGAACTAATAAAGCTGATGAAGAAAAGCCCTCTTGTTCTCTTCCCTTATCAGCGACAATCCATAATTTTTGACCACCTGATACCATGTTATAGAGACTTGCCGTAATACCTGTCGCTCCTACATCTACACTTCCGCCAGCTGTTGCAACCGCAATAGGTTGTGCAGCTTCAAACCACGTCTCGGTTGCATTAATTCCCTGTTCTTCAAAAAATCCTTTTTCTAAAGCAATGAACATTGGTGCAGAACTTGTTAGCTTTAACATCCCAATTTTTACATCTACCATTTCTGGTGCTTCAGAAGTAGTTCCTTCTGATTCTGTTTTGGTTTGTGTCCCCTCATTTGTTTGCTGATTTCCACATCCAACAAGTATAAATACTAGAATGGAGAAAACAGTCAACATCATTACTAATGACTTATTCAAAAAATGACCCCCAATTATTATTTTTATATATATTAAATCATACAAAATATTCGAATTCGACCAAATTTTCAAAAAACATTATATTTTTTTAATATTATTTGTTTTTTTCGACACCCTTTGTTAAACTTTTCCTTCTATTAGTTGTTAAAATAAAAAAGGATAGGCGTACTAGCAACGGGTGTGAACTTGCTCTTATTTCAAGACGAGCTACGGAAGCTCAGCGAATATATTTACAAAGTAAGATTGACTTTGAAAAAGTGCAGAAAAAAACCGAGAATCCATCCGAATCTCGGTTTTAATTATGATTTTGAACTATACGAGTGATTTGCTAGATGATAAAGTTCACAAATTTGATGTGAGAATGTCCCCTCATCTCCATCTTATTATGACAACTCCAACCAAGCAACAGCTTCACAATGTGCAGAGTGTATGTGGCAACACAAGAGGTGTTGGTGGGTTTATAGAAATGACGGTTCTATTTAGACACCGAGCAAATATTTTTTGAGTACAGCATGCGACCGCTAATTATTAATATATTTATATGTTAAAAATGTTTTTTAAAACTATTTCTAATATTCCATTCCTGCAATCCCAAAGCCTCCAGGTCCAGCATGGGTAGAAATCATTGCACCGGCTTGCATCCATGTTACATTTTCGAAACCTGTTTCTTTTGCGATTTCATCCATTCGTCCCTTAATACTTTCATCAAGTCCTATAGAGTAAATCAAATACAGCTGTTTTCTATCAATGTCGTATTGGTTTAAGTAATCTCGCATAAGTTTTTCAGCAACTGTGCTCATATTCCCACGATATTTTCTAGTTGAAACAAGCTTTCCTTCCTTTAATTCGATGCAGGGCTTTATTTTTAATAATGACCCTCCAATATAAGCAATGTTACTTACCCGTCCACCCGCTCTTAGAAAGTCTAAACTGCCAGGAATGAAAGCCAGCCTTGTTTTAGGAACCACAGATTGTATCTTTTCTATTAAGTGAACATGGCCAATGGAAGGTTCTTCTTCAAGCAGAGTGGCTGCATACATTACGCTTGCGGCTAATCCACCTGTCACGTTTAGCGTATCAATTAAGAAAATATCTTGAAAATCTTCCGCTGCAATTAACGCACTTTGAAAGGAGGCAGATGCTTTTGACGTATAACCAATATGAATAATGATGCTATCAGGATAATATATTCTAATTTTTGTAAATAAATCCTGATATTCATGTACATTCGTTGCGGTTGTAGATGGTATTTTCTTGGTGCGACTATGATATTCAAAAACTTCCTCTACAGATAGCTCACCATCTAAATAATCCTTCCCATCCATGATGACGTGCATCGGTACTACTTGAATTTGATATTTTTCAACCAGATCTTTCGGTAAATCCGCTCCACTCTCTGTCGATAAAATAATCCTTTTCATTGTTCATTCCTTCCAATTAACGCAGCCATTCCTGCGTACATATTTATTATGGTTTATTCTAAATATACACTAAAAGGGAAAATTATCTATTATTACATTCAGAAAATTCATTCAAAAAAATGGAAATTTAAGATTAAACTGGACAAGAATTATTTGGGGCTTTTTTCTCGAATTCCACAGGAATAGAGGCACACTAAGTTGAATTTGAAGACGTTACTCATGCAATTGAAGATTCAAAAACAGGAATCACAAATTAAACCAATCGGATAAATTGCTAAATAGGTAGAAATATTAACAATAACCCACACAAGCTTATTAGTTTGTGTGGGTTATTATGATAGCTAAAAACCAGAACCAACAAGAATTCTGATATACATTAATTCAATTCCAACCACGCGACCGCTTCGCAATGTGTCGTCTGCGGGAACATATCTACCGGTTGAATTTCCATTGTTTTGTATCCACCGTCTTCAAGAATGCGTAAATCCCGCGCAAGTGTCGCAGGGTTACATGACACATAAACTACACGATTAGGTTTGTGTTCAATGATTGTTTGTAATAATGCTTCATCGCAACCTTTACGAGGTGGATCGACTACTAACACATCTGCTTCTTTGCCATCTGAATACCATCTCGGTATTACTTCTTCTGCAGGTCCTGCTTCAAAGTACGTATTTGTAAAGCCATTTAACTCTGCATTCCGTTTTGCATCTTCAATCGCTTGTTCTACAATCTCAACGCCCATTACACGCTTCGCCTTCTCCGCAAGGAACAACGAAATTGTCCCGATACCACAATACGCATCAATGACCGTCTCATCGCCTTTTAGTTGTGCGTAGTCTAACGCTTGCTTGTACAACACTTCCGTTTGCACTGGATTTACTTGATAGAAAGAGCGTGATGAGATTTCAAATCGAACACCGCCAATTGTATCTTCAATTGTGTCTTTTCCCCAAAGTGTGTAGGTTTCATTCCCTAATATTACATTCGTTTTTTCAATGTTAATATTTTGGACAATAGAAGTCACATTAGGCACAAGATTACGAACTAATTCAATAGCAGCTTCTTTTTGTGGGAATTTGTGTTTATTTGTTACAAGCACCACCATTACCTCATCAGTTGCCCGCGCTTTTCTTACAACGACATGACGTAGCATTCCTTGATGCGATTGTTCATTGTATGGTTGTAAACCAATTTCTTCTAATTCCTTTTTCAGGTTCGCCATGATGGCATCTGCTTCACCAACTTGAATTAAGCAACGTTCCATATCGACAATATCGTGGGTTTTTGATTTATAAAAACCTGCAATCGGACCTGTCTCTGTCATGCCAAATGGAATTTGCGATTTGTTACGGTAATTCCAAGGATCTTGCATTCCCTTTACAGGAAGTACCGGTGCGTCAATTTTGCCAATTCGCTTCATGACGTTTTTGACCATGTTTTCTTTCCATTTCAATTGCCCTTCATAGGAAAGATGTTGCAGCTGACATCCGCCACATTTTCCAAAATAAATACATGGGGCTTTTACACGATCAGGTGATGGTTCAATGATGTCCACAATTTTGGCAAATCCATAGTTTTTCAATGTTTTTAACACGTGAATTTCAGCTGTTTCTTGCGGAAGTGCTCCTTGAATAAATAGCGGGTAGCCATCTATTTTCGCAACGCCATTCCCATCATGAGTTAAATCTTCTATATAAACAGTTCGTCGATCATTTTTCTTTACAGGTGCAGCCATAATCCGTCCTCCATTTCAGTTCTTCTATTGTAGCATGGTTATAGAAAAAACTCGCCATCCATGATTGTACTAGTTTTCGCTTACAATTAGAATGTTCATTTATGTGTCTAAATCTTCTAAAGCTTTGACAACATGTTCTTTTAAGACTGGAGCTAAAGTTTTGGCATATGCCGCTGTAAGGTGATGCGCATCACGGTATACAATTACATTCCCTATAATTGAATGACATGTTGTTTCATCACAAAAGTAATCCGATAAATCTGCAAATTGTACATTGCTTGGTATTCCCTCTGTATTTTCCCAAGGCGGGATGTCAGATAACGCCTCATCACGCGGAACAGTACATTTCATATAATCTGATTCCCTTTCTAAACACAATGGGATATCTTCAGCCATTCTTGGATTATCACGCACCGCTAATATCTTCGTAATTCCTTCAAGTCTTTTGAACTGATTTATATATCCGCTTGGAACGGTATCCCCCTTATTTACATTTGCGGTAGTAAATACTAAATCGGGCGGATTCTCTATTAATTCATTGATTAATAATTCGTTCCAATCTAAACATGCTTGATTGACTACTCCACCAAAGTCATCATTTGTAAAACGGCAGCCGTCATGGTTGTACACATCAATCCTTATACTTAACTCTTTCGCAAATTCATTTAGAGTAGGGAACCAATGACCAGAATGTGAGCCTCCAACAAGTGCTAATGTATATTTTGGATTTTCTGTTTCACCGTAAGAACACATCGCCAATTTATCTCCTTGTCTTGTGACACACCCTTTTTCTGAATAGAACAATGGTAAATCATCCTTAATTTCAAGCATTGAGGGGATCGGTTCTACATCCGGTGGTGGTACAATTCCTTCATAAATGGCTTTTGCACCAGGGTAATCTTCTATAGAATACTCAGTAGGTTTCGCCTCATTCGAATGTGGTAATTGCGTACTCCACCAAACATTAGCAACAATGACAGGTAACATAAATGCCAGTGCAGTAGATGCTATCTTCAGTTTTGATTGCTTCACATTTAACTTCCGTACTGGTGCTTCCAGTATCTTCGTCGTAATAAATGATAAAACAAAAGTACAGAGTAAAATGATTAGACCATCTACAAAGGGAACCGTCTCTTTTTTAAAGTAGGCAAAATAGAAAATGAGTAACGGCCAGTGCCATAAATAAAAACCGTATGAAAGACTTCCTATCCACAAAAGAGGCTTTGACCCTAAAATGTTCTCTACACCAAAGCGAGTGCGATTTTCACCTGCAATTAGAACTAATATGACGCCCGTCGTTGGCAATAACGCTGCGTATCCTGGAAACACCGAGGATACAGGAAGTAAAACACCTGTTAGACAAATAATCGCAAGCCCTAACCAACCTAAAACAGTGCTTGCTGTATTTTTTAACGATACGTAAGAAATGAGGAGAGCCAATATCCCCCCTAAACTAAACTCCCATACTCTCGCAAAAGTATCAAAGTATGCCCAAGGTTGATTGACCGTTGTTTTATAGATTGAATAACTAATTGATACGATAAAGAAGATAACCAGTACCGTCAGCACCGTCTTTCTTGGTGGCAGTTTGAACATTTTTCGTGCTAACAGAAATGACAACATAATGACAAAAGGCCATGTTAAGTAAAATTGACCTTGAATCGATAATGCCCAAAAATGCTGAAGTGGACTCGCCTCATTGTTTTGTTCTAAATAATCCACTGAGTTAAAAGCTAATTCCCAATTTTGATAGTAAAACGCCGATGCAATCGTCTCTGAAATGATTTGTTGCCATTGAACTTGTGGCATTATCATAATGGAGACAATTGTCGTCACAAATAACACGATAAATGCAAGTGGAATCAATCGCTTAATTAGACCTAAATAGTTCTCGATTAAATGAATCTTTCCATCTCTCTCCATTCTCGATAGTAGAGACGTTGTTATGAGGAATCCAGAGACAATAAAAAAAACATCTACACCACCAGATACTCTACCTAGCCAAATATGGTAAATTGCTACAAGCAGGGATGCAACTACACGTACCCCTTCAATTTCTTGTCTAAATTTCTTCTTCGGACTTTTTAAATCTGTCATCTTAACCCTCCGTAGTTTTTCTTGGCAAATTGAGATGTAGACTTGGATTAGTTTTACCAATAATGCATTGATTTAGTAACATTTGGAGGAATTTAAACGAAAATAAAAAACTCCTTAATCTACAGAAAATCGAATAAGGAGTTTAGGATCTTTATTTTGTTGCACTTATTATTTTTTCAAGGAATGCATCGGGCTCATCAGAACGAATTGCTACTTGCGAAAATTCCCTTTGAATTCCCATTGCCAATGTAGCTTTAATAGGACTCTTTAATTTAAGAATGACATCTGGGTAAACCTCTGTAAAATCAGTTGCTACAAAGCTTAGTGTATTTTTCGGCAACTTTTTTCTTAAAACTTCTTTGTCCGTTACGATTTCTTCAATATTATCAAAGTGAATTTCTGCACGTTTCATTAAACCTTGTGAAAGAAAAACTGCTTGATGATTAAAGTACACTGGGTTTAGACGAAGTGCTTGAATATCTCCAAGGAAAAATATAACACCATAAATATTTAATATTAGCATAATGATTGATAAAACTAACGGGAAGCCCGTTATATGTAGTAACCAATGGACGCCAATTGTCTCAATGACAATTGCATGGATCATCATAATCTGAAAAGCGATGACACTGGAACTTTTATATATCGTCATTCCTTCTCTTGCTTTCTTCTTCCAGCTAAAGAACGCATAATAGAACATTAGAACTTCCGAACAAATGACGTAGATGATTGGATTTTTTGTAACATATTGATCAACCGCTTGCGGGAATGAGAAAACGGCAGGTAATTCACTTTTACGCACGGCAATTTTAATTTTAGGCAAGTATCGCGCAAATGAAATTACTAATGACAATTCAAAAAGAACTATTGCTGCTTCACTGCCAATTCCTACCCAAGTAACTGCATCAAATGGCTTTAAGAATTCCATCGGGATGATCATTCTCGCACAAATGCAACCTATAGCAATTAAACTAATCGCCATTTTAATAGAAAACTTCTTTTTATATAACATAAATAAAATAGGAGCGATAATGATTAAATCAAGCAAAGATCCAATAACAACTGGATTAGGGTCATCAGGCACTACCATAGAACCAAAAGATGTTTTGTATAAAGCCCAATTACTCACTAAAACAAGACATAACAAAATGAGCCAAATGTTTATCTTAGTTTTGCTATAAGACATATTCTAACGTTCCTCTCACTATGGATTTTTATCTGTCAGTTATGCTTTCTTGCCTTATCTTCAAGGTAATTGATCCCAAGTGCAATCATTATTAGCATAACAATTCCACCTAATATCCATCCTATTAATCTTAAAAACCCATTACTGTATTCATACTTTCCTTCCCTAACTGCTTTACGATATTGATTGGTATCTTCTTGAATTGCGATTGCCACATCTGTACTTACCCCTATTATGGCATAGTATTTTGTTCCCTCTCTATAACTATTTGAGAAATTCCCAGCATGCTGTTCCATATCTGAATATTTTGTGACGTGCCCTATTTCTTCCGCAACTCCAGTTACATATTCTTCACTAACAACGTAAATATAGCCATCCCATACTACGAATGGATACGCCCAAGACGTTGCTAATGGCTTATTGGGCATAGAGAAAATAATCAACCAAATAGATAGAATTAGCATTAGAAATCTTTTCATTTTACCGCTCCTTTAACCATTTGTCGCAAAAATGAGTTCAGACGTTTCAGCTCACTAAAAAAAGAAGAAAAGGTTCTCTTTTCTTCTTAGTTGAAAAATGTGCAAACTCTTTCATTTTTAAAATGGGTTCAGCGTTATAAGACAACTATCTACTGGTACTTACTCTTCATAAGTATTAAGACCATAATATTTCTCACCATTTAAGTAAAATAAAACCTGTATGGTCTGAACGAATAACAATCCATTCAACCATACAGGCTTTTTTATACTTGTACTCGATCCATTTCCCTAATATCATCAATTGGAACGAATACTTCAATATGTCTTTTTAAATTTTTGAACGTTGCAGGGGCATCCCCACCGTACTCCCCATCCAGGTTAAGATGGACAATTTCGTCTGAAGTAACTGTAACTTTACTAGCTTTTTCATAAATAACATTGGGATCATTCAAATGCTCGCCTCTTAGAGCAAGAGAAGCTAATCGAATAAAGTCGGCAATATTACACTTTTTCAAAATCATTAATGTGAAGTAACCATCATTAATACTAGCATCTGGAGCTAATTTTTCAAAGCCACCCACTGAATTGGTTAACGCACATAAAAACATCATGGCCTCGCCTTCAAAAACTTCATCATCGTATTCAATTCGCAAGTTTGTTGCTTTTATGGATGGAATCATTTCAATCCCTTTTAAGTAATAAGCTAGTTGGCCTAGCATTGTTTTCATTTTACTCGGTACTTCATAAGTTAGTTCAGTAATTCTTCCACCTGCTGCAATGTTTATGAAATAGCGTTCATCATTTATTAATCCTACATCTACTGGAATGGTATCCCCTTTAACAATGATGTCGATTGCTTCTTCTATTTTTCTTGGAATTTGTACTGCACGAGCAAAGTCATTTGTTGTACCCATTGGAACGAGACCAAGTTTTGGACGCTTCTCATAAGGACTTATGCCAGCGACTACCTCATTTAATGTACCATCACCGCCAACCGCAACAATGATATCAAATCCTCTTTCAACTGCACTAGCAGCTGCTTGCGTTGCATCGCCTTCACCGGTAGTAGCATGACAGGAAGTTTCATACCCCGCAATTTCAAGCTTTTCTAATGCTTCCGGCAGGTGTCTTTTAAACAATTCTCTACCTGATGTCGGATTATAAATGATTCTAGCTCTTTTCATATCTCGCCCATCCTACTCTAATTACATTTAAAATCTGCCTTTAACGTTATAATATGGCTATGACAACGCTTTCGTTATAACAGACTTCATATCTTCATAAACCCAGTTTGCACATTGTGGCTCATCTACGAATCTCTTCTGGATTGTAGTATACATTTCTTTTTGTTGTTCATCAAATTGAGGGTCCTCTTTGTCTGGTAACTTTGCACGCATCTCCATTACCATTTGTTGTAGTTCTGGCGCTCGTGGACCCCATTTCCCAATCACATTGCCTTCTTGGTTTAAGAAAAGGTAAATCGGAATTGCACGACCACCATTTGTTAAATATCTGTCAATCAAATCTGTATCTGCATCGCGGAAAGCACAACGAATATCTAAGTCAGCCTCTTCAGCAATTTTGCGGATAACTGCGTTGTTTAACATCGCATCTCCACACCAATCTTCCGTAATAGCTAGTATGTGAGGCTTTTTCTCTTTTAATAATTGAAACACTTCGTCTTCTGGATTCACATTAAAATTGTTGTACACTTCAAAGCTAGGCTCTTTTAAATTTGTTGTCATTTGCTCCATGTAGTCCGCCATTGACATTGATTCTTCAAAATATTGTTGTTCAGTTTTCATGATTCATTACCTCCCTTTAAACTATCTCCATTTTGCCCATTATTTCAGAGGAATACAATTTTTTTGATTTGGGATTTGGAATTCTCCACTTCTGAGCTTGGGTAGGCGGATATATGCGGGATTTTCTGCTTCTGATTTTGGATTTGGCTGATATCCTCTTGCTTTTGGCTGATAAGTTGCCTGGTTTGGCTGATATTCTGCTTGCCTTGGCGAATAAATGCAGGATCCCTGCTCCTGACTTGGATTGGGCTGATATCCTCTTGCTTTTGGCTTATAAGTTGCCTGGTTTGGCTGATATTCTGCTTGCCTTGGCGAATAAATGCAGGACCCCCTGCTCCTGACTTGGATTGGGCTGATATCCTCTTGCTTTTGGCTTATAAGTTGCCTGGTTTGGCTGATATTCTGCTTGCCTTGGCGAATAAATGCAGGATCCCCTGCTCCTGGTTTGGATTTGGCTGATATCCTCTTGCTTTTGGCTTATAAGTTGCCTGGTTTGGCTGATATTCTGCTTGCCTTGGCGAATAAATGCAGGATCCCCTGCTCCTGACTTGGATTTGGCTGATATCCTCTTGCTTTTGGCTTATAAGTTGCCTGGTTTGGCTGATATCATGCTTGCCTTGGCGAATAAATGCAGGACCCCCTGCTCCTGATCTTGGATTGGCTGATATCCCCTTGCTTTTGGATTATAAGTTGCCTGGTTTGGCTGATATTTGCTTGCCTTGGCAAATAAATGCAGGATCCCCTGCTCCTGACTTGGATTTGGCTGATATCCTCTTGCCTTTGGCTGATATCCCCTTGCTTTTGGCTTATATCCCTTTGCTTTTGGCTTATATCCTTGCCTTTGGCTGATATCCCCTTGCCTTTGGCTGATATCCCCTTGCTTTTGGCTTATATCCCTTTGCTTTTGGCTTATATCTTTACCTTTGGCTGATATCCTCTAGCTTTTAGCTTAAATCCCCTTGCTTTAGTTGCCAGATTTGGCCAAAGCAAAAAAACCCCCTGCAAGCAGCAAAAGGCTTACAAGGGGAACCTGTTATCAATTAACGTTTATTAATTTCTTCAAGCAAGATTTTGTTTACCATTGGTGGGTTTGCTTGTCCTTTTGTTTCTTTCATAATTTGACCTACTAAGAAGCCAATTGCACGGTCTTTACCGTTTTTGAAGTCTTCAATCGATTGTGGATTGTTATCTAAGACTTTCGAAATAATCGGAACTAATACAGAAGCATCCGAAATTTGTACTAACCCTTTCGCCTTAACGATTTCGTTAGCGTCTCCACCGTTTTGCACTAGTTCAGTGAATACCTTCTTCGCGATCTTAGAAGAAATCGTGCCATCAGAAATTAGTTTTACCATACCCGCTAGATTTTCAGGAGTAAGCTTCGTCTGACCAATTTCGATTTGCTCTGAATTTAAGTAAGCCGAAACGTCACCCATTAACCAGTTGGCAGATAATTTTGCATCTGCACCAGCTACAACCATTTCGTCAAAGAAGTCAGAAATCGTTTTGTTTACAACAAGTACGCTTGCATCATAATCATTTAGACCAAGCTCCTCCACATAACGTTTCTTACGTGCATCTGGAAGTTCAGGAATTGACTGACGTACGCGTTCTAACCAAGCATCATCAATTACGATATCCACTAAGTCAGGTTCTGGGAAGTAACGGTAATCGTCCGTTCCTTCTTTAACACGCATTAAAATTGTCTTACCCGTTTTCTCATCAAAACGACGAGTTTCTTGCTTAATTTCGCCACCAGCCATTAATACTTCAGCTTGGCGTACTTCTTCATATTCAAGACCTTTACGAACAAAGTTAAATGAGTTTAAATTCTTTAACTCTGTTTTAGTACCGAATTCTTCTTGGCCATAAGGACGGATGGAAATGTTTGCATCACAACGTAATGACCCTTCTTCCATTTTCACATCGGATACGCCAGTGTATTGAATAATCGATTTTAATTTTTCAAGGTAAGCATAAGCTTCCGCAGGTGTGCGGATATCTGGTTCAGATACGATTTCTACTAAAGGTGTACCTTGACGGTTAAAGTCTACTAAAGAATAGCCATCACCATGTGTTAACTTACCAGCATCCTCTTCCATGTGTAGACGAGTAATTCCGATTTTCTTCGTGTAGCCTTCTTGGCCATCAGTTCCTGGCACTTCAATTTCAATCCAACCATCATATCCAATTGGCTTATCAAATTGTGAGATTTGGTATGCTTTCGGATTGTCAGGGTAGAAATAGTTTTTACGGTCGAACTTTGTATGTTGGTTAATTTTCATATTTAGAGCTAGTGAAGCCTTCATTGCAAAATCAACAACATTTTTATTTAGTACTGGTAAAACACCTGGGTAACCAAGGTCAATTACCGTCGTATTTGTATTTGGCTCTGCACCGAAATGGTTTGGTGCTGGAGAGAAAATTTTAGAGTTTGTTTTTAACTCAACGTGTACTTCTAATCCGATAACTGTTTCAAAATTCATAATTATTTACCCTCCCAAATTTGAGGAGTTTGTTTATGGAAATCTGTTGCTTGCTCATATGCATAAGCAGCACGGTAGATTGTTTCCTCATCGAAATGTTTTCCGATAATTTGTAAGCCAAGTGGTAAACCTTCATGGAATCCACATGGAATTGAGATAGCTGGAACACCTGCTAAGTTAATTGGAATTGTTAAAATATCGTTCGCATACATCGTTAATGGATCATTGATGTTTTGTCCAATTTGGAATGCTGCTGTTGGTGCAGTTGGTCCTACAATTACATCGTAGTTTTCAAATACTTTGTCGTAATCTTGTTTAATTAACGTACGTACTTGTTGAGCCTTTTTGTAATAAGCATCATAAGTACCAGCAGATAATGAATACGTTCCTAGCATAATACGGCGTTTTACTTCATCACCAAAACCTTGTGCACGTGTTTCTTTATAAAGCTCCATTAAGTTTTTCACGCCTTCTGCACGGTATCCGTAACGGATCCCATCGAAACGAGAAAGGTTTGAAGAAGCCTCAGAAGATGAAAGAATGTAGTAAGCAGCTAAAGCGTATTTAGAATGCGGAAGTGATACTTCTTCCACAGTAGCACCTAATCCTTTAAGTACTTCAAGTGCATCTAGAATAGATTGGCGTACTTCTTCTTTTACACCTTCCCCTAAAAATTCTTTCGGTACAGCGACACGTAGACCTTTAATGTCACCATTTAAGCTAGCAACATAGTTTGGTACAGGAACGTCTGCAGAAGTTGAGTCATTCGGGTCAACACCTGCAATTGCTTCAAGCAATAACGCGTTATCATAAACATTACGCGTAAGTGGGCCGATTTGATCTAGGGAAGAAGCGAATGCAACTAATCCAAAACGAGATACACGTCCGTAAGTAGGTTTCATCCCTACAACACCACAATACGAAGCTGGTTGACGGATTGAACCACCTGTGTCAGATCCTAATGAAAATGGAACTTCACCTGCTGCAACACTTGCTGCAGATGCACCTGAAGAACCTCCTGGTACATGATTTAAATTCCATGGGTTTTTCGTTGTTTTATATGCTGAGTTTTCATTTGATGAACCCATTGCGAATTCATCCATGTTTAATTTCCCAACTGTAACCATACCCGCTTCACGTAGTTTTTTTACTACTGTAGCATCATAGATTGGCATAAAACCTTCTAAAATTTTGGAAGCACATGTTGTTTCTAGTCCTTCAGTTACGATATTATCTTTAACCCCGATAGGTAGACCGAATAATGGTCCACGCTCCTCACTTGGGACTTTCTCTAGTTCTTCAGCACGTGCTGTCGCTTTTTCTTTATCTAAAGCTAGGAAAGCTTGTACATCTCCATCAAGCTTTTCAATACGTGAAAATGCTTCGTTTGTTAAGTCAGCGATTGTAAATTCGCCGTTATGTAAACCTTCTTGTAATTCTTTCGATGAACGTTCAAATAACGTCATGAGATTCCCTCCTTCTTCGTAGGCTCTAGTCTTCTAAAATTGGCGGAACTTTAACTTGTCCAGCTTCTTGTTCTTTTACATTTAACATCATTACATCACGATCTAAACCTTTTTGAGCAACATCTTCACGTAATACATTAACGATTGGTAATACATGAGAAGTTGGTTCAACATTTGTTGTGTCTAATTCATTAAGTTGTTCTGCAAAATCAGTAATTTTTCCAAGTTGTTCTGCAAATTTTTCAGCTTCTGCATCAGTAATTGCAAGTCTAGCTAAATGTGCAACGTGTTTCACTTCTTCTTTTGAAAGTTTTGCCATTTCTACACCTCCGAATTTAATACATGGCAATAATCAATAATAATACCATTTTTCCCAATAAAAATCACAAAATTGACTAAAAACACTAAAGTTACAGTCCAAATATAACCAATATTCCCGGGAGCTTTTGAACAATGCCATATTACTTCTAAATTATCGCCAAATTTCTCAAATTTTCAAACCTAATTAACAACTTTGGTAAATTTTTTATGAAAAACAAATGGAAACAGTGTAGCTCAAATCCACTACACTGTTCTCCTTTAATAGTTAAAGATATGAACGAATGGTTCATTTTCATTTTCTTCTTTTAAGATCAATGCTTCTTGCCCGTTAATCGAAGTAATACTTACTTCTATATCAATATCATTAGGGAATTGATTTAGCATGATCCCTGATAAGTACTGAGTAAACCCAATAATTTCTGTCGTTCCATAAAACTGAATAGGTATTTGAATCATGATTTTTTGAAGCTCATTATTTCGATAATATCCTGTTCCAACGACACTAGTATAGTTTGAGAAATATTTATCGATATCTTCTTTAAATTTTATAAAGGCATTATTCATATCTCGATAATATTCCTCCTCCTTATTGGTTGGGAATGTTACGTATACTTCGTTAATTGTCTGCCAATCGCCTAGACTATTTTGACCACTATCAGAAACACTGTAGGCAAAATAAGTACCTGGTACAATAGCATTTCTTTCTTCTTGTTTAAACAAACCGATGACGATTGGAATATTATTTAGCTCTGGGCGTGCACGTAGACGTGTTATTACTTCTTGAGCTATTTCCTTTCCTTTTTGTTCTAAAACGTCCATCGGAATCGGCTCGCTATAGTACTCGCCATATTGTTCTTTTTGGTAATAGTAAGTTGAATTTAGAGCTAAGCCAATTGATAACCCTGCAAGACCCACTTTGTTATCATCCGTTTTCTTCAAGTAGTTTTGTTCTACTATATGAGCTAAATAGATTGGTGCCTGTTTAGCTCTTGTGACCGGGTCTAATTCTACTCCCTTTTCGTCGAGATTAGAAGGATTCAATCCTCTCAATGAAGGATCTGCATCCTCATTTTGGTTTTCACGGGCTAGCCAGTTACTTACTGTATTGGCATCTAAATATTGGCCTTCTTGAAAGTAGTACTCATCCGTATTAAAAGTATTTTGTGAAATACGCATTAAACCAGTTTCGACTTCTTTAATATCGTACTTGGTATATATATTTGAGACCACTAAGCCACGGCTAGCACTTTCTTTATATGGAATTAACGTCTTATAAAAGCTTTCGTCTAATTGCATACTAGGGATAATGGTTGTTTCAATCTCTTCTACTGTTTCATCAGTTAGAATTTCGGTGTCTTCTTCAGGAGAAGGCACACATGCAGCTAGCATAGCCACAACAACCATCGCCGGAATCCAGCGTATTCGTTTCATCGTAGGAAACTCCTTTACTCTTCTAATTGTTCAATTAGGCGATTTTCGTCCCAAACTTCAATACCTAATTCTGTCGCTTTAGTTAACTTCGACCCTGCATCAGTACCAGCTATGACAAGATCCGTTTTTTTACTAACACTACCTGTAACGGTACCGCCTAATTCTTCTATTTTTGTTTTTGCTTCGTTACGTGTCAATTTCTCCAGTTTTCCAGTTAACACGATCGTTTTCCCTGCGAATGGATTCGTACCCATTTCAACTTGAACTTTTTTTCCTTTGTACGTCATGTTAATGCCAGCGTCTTTTAGACGAGCAATCAGTTCTCTTACTTCATCTTGCTCAAAGTATGTGACAATTGAATCGGCCATTTTTTCGCCAATCTCATAAATTGCCTTAATGTCTTCTGCTTTAGCATTCATTAAACCATCTATTGTCTCAAACTGTTCAGATAAGATTTTTGCGGCTTTTTCACCAACATGTCGGATTCCAAGACCAAAGAGCAATCTCTCCAAAGAATTTTCTTTTGATCGCTCGATCGCATTTACTAAATTTGTTGCCGATTTTTCTCCCATACGCTCAAGTTGAACTAACTGTTCTACCGTTAAATGATATAAGTCAGAAACGTCTTTTATCAAATGTTCTCTGAGCAATTGTTCAACAACTTTTTCACCTAAGCCATCTATGTTCATGGCGTTACGGGACACAAAATGTTTAATTCCTTCTGCTATTTGGGCTGGACATGTCGGATTCACACAACGGACAGCCACTTCCCCTTCAATACGAACTAATTCACTTCCACACGCTACACAATTTGTAGGCATTTCAAATGGTATCGTATTTTCAGGTCGCTCTTCTAAGATCACTCCAACCACTTCTGGAATGATATCCCCCGCTTTATGCACAATGACAGTATCGCCAATACGAATATCTTTCTCTCGAATTAAATCTTCATTATGAAGGGATGCTCGTCCTACAGTTGTACCTGCTACTAGTACCGGTTTTAATATTGCAGTTGGTGTTAAGACACCCGTTCGACCTACTGTTAATTCTATATCCAATATTTTTGTAACGACTTCTTCGGCAGGGAATTTATAAGCAATTGCCCAACGTGGACTTTTTGCTGTAAATCCAAGTTCGTCTTGGTGAGCGTACCGGTTTACTTTCACGACAATTCCATCAATATCATATGCAAGATTTGGGCGTTGCTCTGTCCACTTACTAATAAACGATAAAACGTCGTCTATTGTTGCGCATAATTGACGTTCCTTATTTGAAGGAAATCCTAGTGTTTCTAGGTAGTCAAGCATTTCTGCATGCGAATCAATACCGTAACTTTCACCATTACCACCAATCGAATAAATAAATGTCGAAAGATTTCTACTCGCTGCCACTTTCGGATCCAATTGTCTTAATGATCCTGCCGCAGCATTTCTAGGATTTGCAAACGGTTCTTCCCCATTTTCTTCACGGGTAATATTTAATGTTTCAAAGGATTTCTTAGGCATATAAGCCTCGCCCCGCACTTCAATGGTTACTGGTTCTTTTAAACGAAGAGGAATAGATTTTATCGTCTTTAAGTTCATCGTAATATCTTCGCCAACCGTCCCATCTCCGCGAGTTGCTCCTTGGACAAAAACACCATTTTCATATCTTAATGAAATAGCTAAACCATCAATTTTCAACTCACAAACATATGAGTAATCGTCCCCAATCGCTTGGCGAATTTTACGGTCAAAGTCCCGCAAGTCTTCTTCATTAAATGCATTTGATAAGCTCAACATTGAATAATTATGCGTCACTTTTTGGAATCCTTCTAATGGTTTACCACCTACGCGTTGTGTTGGCGAATCTGGGTAAATTAAAGAAGGATTTTGCCGTTCGAGTTCCATTAACTCCCTAAGCAACTGGTCGTACTCAGCATCTGAAACTAAAGGCTTGTCCAGAACATAATAAGCATGGCCATATTCATGAAGTAATGCATTTAGTTCAGCAACACGTTTTTCTATTTCGTTCATCGTATTCCTCCGTTATCAATTGACCTTTATTCTGCCTTTGTAATTGGGGCAAATTTCGCAAGTAATCGTTTAACGCCTAGCTCTGGAAATGCTATATCTAATTCTAAGTCATCCTCGTTACCTCTAACACTTACAACTGTACCAGTTCCCCATTTTTTGTGAACCGCTTTGTCACCTAATTTCCACCCTAAATCGTTTCCACCTGTCGATTGTAAGCTTGCCACCTGTGGTTTAGTTTGGACATTCCCTAGTCGACGAGATTGTGGACGGTTATTTCGTGACGCACCGAAAGGTAATGAATCAGAATGGGTGTTTAGTTGATTAGACGTAGAAATTTGTTCCATGACTTCTTCTGATATTTCACGTAGAAAGCGGGAAGGTGAATTGAAGCTTGACCGGCCATATAATGTACGAGATTGTGCACAAGTTAAGTAAAGTCGCTGTTCCGCGCGAGTAATCCCAACATAAGCTAATCTTCTTTCCTCTTCCATTTCTGCTGGATCATCTAGAGACCTTGAATGCGGGAATATATTTTCTTCCATTCCGATTATAAAGACAACAGGAAACTCTAATCCCTTTGCAGAGTGCATTGTCATTAGAATGATACTTCCCTTTGATGTATCTTCTTTCTCTAGCGCATCAATATCTGCAACTAACGCTAAGTCAGTTAGGAATGCAACAAGGGATTTATCATCACTTCGTTCTTCAAATGCCTTTGTGACAGATAAAAATTCCTCAATATTTTCCAAACGACTCTCTGCCTCAATGCTCTTCTCTGCTTCAAGCATCGCGCGATATCCTGTTTTATCGATTACTTGTTCTACTAATTCAGTTACTGATAAATACTCTTGCATTTTAGTGAAACCTTCAATTAAATCGCGAAATTTCTCTACTGCACTCGTTGCTTTTGGTGTAAGGCCCATAAATACTACTTCATTTAATGCATCGAAAATGGACCGGTCTTGTTGAATAGCGTATGTTGCCATTCGTTCAAATGAAGTTGCGCCAATATTTCGTTTCGGTTCATTAATAATTCGAGCAAGCGATAGATCATCATCGTTGTTGGCTATTAGTCGTAAGTAGGCTAATAGATCTTTAATTTCCTTACGGTCATAGAATTTCGTCCCGCCAACAATTTGGTACGTCATATTCGATTTAACGAGCACTTCCTCCATTACACGTGACTGTGCATTGGTACGATATAAAATAGCAAAGTCATCTAAAGAACGGTTCTCCGAATCCATCAATTCTTTAATCGTTTTTACGACAAATTGAGCTTCTTGTTGTTCACTACCCGCTTTAAAAACCTTAATTTTGTCACCATCGATATTATCCGTACGTAGTTTTTTCGGATATCTACTTTCGTTATTTTCAATAACGTCGTTAGCTGCCTGCAAAATACGTTTTGTTGAGCGATAGTTTTGTTCTAAAAGGATGACTTTTGCTTTTGGATAGTCCTTTTCAAACGATAAAATATTGCCAATATCGGCTCCACGCCAACGATAGATTGATTGGTCAGAATCCCCTACTACACAGATGTTTTTGAATTTCTTTGCTAGCATTTTTACTAGCTTATACTGTGAATGGTTCGTATCTTGATACTCATCTACATGAATATATTGGAACTTATTTTGGTAAAATTCCAATACATCTGGTACTCTCTCAAATAAGTGAATTGTCGTCATAATTAGATCATCAAAATCGAGTGATTGGTTTTTTAATAATCTCTTTTGATAACCTTCATATACATCCGCAATCACTTTTTCATACGGATTATTTGGATTACTATTTGCTCTATAATCATCCGCTGTAATACATTCATTTTTGGCTGAGCTAATTGCATTTAGAATAGCACGTGGCTCATAGCGTTTTGAATCAATATTTAATTGCTTTACTACATTTTTAATGACCGTTAACTGGTCTGATGAATCTAAGATTGAAAAGTTTTTAGATATGCCGATACGATCGATATTACGTCGTAAAATACGTACACACATCGAGTGGAATGTCGATACCCACATACTTTCTGATATCCCGCTACCTAATAGTCCATCAATACGATTTCTCATTTCCCTTGCTGCTTTATTCGTAAATGTAATCGCTAAAATTTTCGATGGATATACTTCTTTTTCCACAACTAAATAGGCAATTCGATGTGTCAGTACTCGTGTTTTCCCCGAGCCTGCACCTGCCATAATTAGGAGAGGTCCTTCTGTTGTTTTTACAGCTTCTGTTTGCTGTGGATTCATCCCAGTTAATAAGTTTTTCGTTATTTGTTCCATAATGCACCGTCCTAATTATACTAATCCGATCTTTGTGACATCCGCCGGAAGCTTTAACTTGATGAAACTAACAATAAACGGAGAAATCCCTCCTATCCAACTGGTTAGGGGCTTCCTAGCTAAAATCAAGTTAAAACAAACACTTGTTCTCTATTATACAATAAGATGAATCTGTTGCGTAGCCGAATTAATGGCTATTAGATCAAAGGCATTTCACAGCTTCAACCGTTTTTAAAGCCTGATTTAAGTCATCATAAATAATATTGCCAACAATAATCGTATCTGCTATTTTTGCCATTTCAGCAGCTTGGTCTATAGAAGTGATTCCTCCACCATAAAAAAGTTTTGTTTCATTTAGTACCTCTTTTACTGAGGAAACAATATTTACATCTCCATATTTACCGCTATATTCTAAATAAAAAATCGGAAGCTTAAAATAATTTTCAGCAAGTCGCGCATAAGCAATCACATCATCTTCTGTTAAATCAGTATTTGCATTTGTTTCCTGAGCGACTTTACAATCTGGGTTTAAAACACAATACCCTTCTGCTATTAGCTCGTCCCAGACTAGGACATCTCCGTATTCTTTAATTGCTTCATGATGTAAATCTTTTACCCATTTAGTATCACGACTGTTTAATACAGACGGGATTAAATAATAATCAAACCCAGGAGTTACCGCATCTATATTTGAAATTTCTAATGCAATCGGAACTGTAAAACGTCGTATTCTTACTAATTTATCGATTACATTATCAATCGTTACACCATCAGTACCGCCAACTAATATGACATCCGTACCCGACTCACAAATTTTCTCTAATGCTTCGTCCGATATTTCTTTTTCAGGATCTATTTTAAACACATGTCTCCAATTCTTAAATTCCATCTCGTCTCCACCTATCATCATTCTTTCAACGTTTATATTCGTATACAAGTATAACGTAAACTGTATAAAAGCGAAAAGGAGTCGATAGTGTGTTCTTAAAAACCATCATATATGAAATAAAAAAAGACCACCAAACAAGCTGAAGAAGTCTTGTCCAATGGTCAGTGTCTTATTTTGAGGCTTGAAAAGGTTTTTCATCCGGGTACAATCGACCTAGCATTTCATCATATGTATCATTGCCGTAATCGAAGCAACGTCTTACACGAGAAATCGTTGCTGTTGAAGCACCAGTTTCCTTTTTTATTGTCTCATATGTCTTTTTCAAACGAAGTAAATGGGCTACCTCAAAGCGTTGTGCTAGTGATTGGATTTCACTAATTGTACATAAGTCATCAAAGAATTTATAACATTCTTCCAAATTTTTTAATTCTAATACAGCTTTAAATAATTGATCTGTTTGATGTCCGCGAATTTTTTCAATTTGCATATATCTCTTCCTTTCCGCTATTCAGAGTAAGTCACAGACGTTTCAATTCCAGGTTTAGTTGGTACGAAGTGTATCCACGTTTTCCCAGGAACTAATTTCACATCACTACCATCTGCTTCTACTGCTTTTAAAACCCCGTCATTGTTTTCCCATTGTACTTCACGCATATATCCGTTCTGGAATAGATAAGCTGTTCCTCCACTCGTCAAATCTAATTCACGACGACCTGCACTATCTATAATTGAATGATTCATTTCGAAAAATAATACATTGGCTAATGCTATTGGTTCATTTGTTAAATAATCGGTTGTTACCTCATCTCCAGATTCCCTAGAATACGTATTACTAGATGAATTATAAGTATAAGAACTATTAAAGTCATCAAAATTACTATAGTTTATTTCAATATTATTTGCTGGTAAACCAACACTAACACTTTCTTCTTTCTCATAATAAGTATACGATACTTTTTTCTGATAGAGAAGTGAAGCACCTACTTTTTCTGCTCCTAACTTAACATTTTCACCTGAAATATAAGAATTATGGGGAGCATATCTATCCTTTGACCGCTTAAATAATGTCCCATCATAATTCATTCCATTGATATTATCAACAATCCCATTATATAACATAGATTGGGCTTCAGGACTGTACCCGTGTGCAATATAAAATGCATCTAATCCTTCTGCAATTTCAATAAAATAATCTCTAGCACTACGAATTGGACCTAAGTCTTCAGGTATCTCTGATTGGTAAAGTGCAAGTAATCTAGTAACATCTCCTTCTGCTAGCATTTCATATACAACATCAGCAGAAGCTAGCCCTGATTGCGGCCTAGCAGCAGGATGATTGTTAATGGTTACAAGAATAGGGCGAGTCGTTACTTTGTTAGCAACACGCTCTCCAGTGAACGGTGTGATATACGGTAATACAACTTCTTCTTTAACTACTGATTGCTCTGGGCTTACTTGTGATTCATCAGTTGTTTCGTTATTTTCGTTTTGTTCGTTACCACAAGCTGCAAGTAGTGTTGCAGAAGTTAAAACTAAGTACAATCCTTTTTTCCAAAACATAAAACATTTCTCCTTCTAGCGCATAACAGCAGGTAACATGACTTGATTTTTTAAGACATCTACAATTCCGATTGGCGTTATTCGTATATACGGCAAGTGTGTTGATTGTAAAAATAGTAGCGTATAGATTGCATCTGTATGCTGATAGCCCCGTTCCTTAAGTGCTGATTTTAGCGTCATTTCTTTTTCAATTAATTCTTCCACTGTTCCATCATATAGTGTACCACCAATAGGTAATGGAATGGATGCAATTATTTCTTCATCTTCTACAAGAACGATTCCACCATTCATTTTTTTCATTTCATTAAATGCCTTTTTCATATCTTTAAAGCTTTTACCAATAATTATAATATGACCTGTATTTGAATAAGAAGTTGCAAACCCTTTTACATTGGTAGCAAAGCCTTTAATCATTGTATTGACACGCCATTTCCCTTTTCGGTCAATTAACATTAGATAACTATGATCATGACTTGTTGAAAGTTCTTCTTGCTGTATTTGCATATTTATTCGATATGGTTTCGTAATGACATCATTAAGCATTTCTATCCCAATTGGCATGGAAAATTGGAAATCATGGTCCGTTAAGTCAAAATTTACATTTAATTTTCCGAATCCACTCCAATTAATAGGTTGTAAAGCCATTACCTTTTCACCATCTCGTTTTAACCATACACCTTTTGATAGTACTGCTTCTGGATTAGGAGAATATTCATTTTTTAATATATTAAGAGTTGCAAATCGGCCAGTCGCGATTAGCCCATGTAGGTTATCTATATCGTAATACCGCGCTACATTATATGAAGCCATATTATAAGCATTTATAGGGTCAACACCCGAATCAAGAGCAATTTGAATACAGCGATCCATCACACCTTCTAGATGAAATGCCGGTGTTGAACCATCCGTTGTCATCATTAAATGATCAAAGATGTTTAAGTTTTTTTCTAGAATTCCTTTTAACAATTCCGGTAAATCAGGCCGAATCGAAGAGTAACGAAGGGTTACAGCATACCCGTGCTGTATACGATTCTCAACTTCTTCAACAGTCATTGATTCGTGGTCACCACTAGTACCTAAAAGTTTCATTTTAACTAGCGTTCGTTCAGATGCTCCAGGTAAATGGCCTTCTATTTTCATTCCTTTTAGTTTAGCAGCCTGAATCCAGTACAGCATTTGGTCATCCCCATGAAGTAAACGAGGCCATCCTGTCAATTCTCCACCCATCAATGTATCTTTTCGTTCTAACCATTCAAATACAGCCTTATTTGTAAACAGTGCTTCTTCATTATCTAATGTTGTTTGTGAGTCAAATCGAACCCACCAGTAGAATGAAAAAGGTAATGATTTTAATTGGTCGATTATTGAAAACGCTTTCTTATTTGGAAGTGATAACATAAATGTCATATTGTCTGCTATGAAAGTTGTCGTCCCTGTTTGTGCAGCAAAATCAGCAAATGAATGAGGATTATACAATTGAAATGGGTGTACATGTGGCTCAATATAGCCTGGTACAACTGTCTTCCCTTCTAATTCAATCACTTCTGTATTCGTTATGTTTTGTGGCATTTTACTTCCAACATAAATAATACGATTGCCCAGTATCCAAATGTTACCCGTTAACCATTTTTTGAAAATGCTATGTAAATAACGTGCATCCTTTAAGACAATTGTTGGTGAATCCTCACCATTGATGACTGACAGTTGCTTACGAATATCTTGAATCTTCCATATAGATTCTGCCATTTGTTACACTCCCTTCTTGTTCTTCTAAAATTTTATTTTGTTTAATCACATTATATACGCACATACTAACTTTGCAAAAAATTGCGTCAGATTATTTTACGCATTATTTGTTGCTTTTATCCCGGTGTATTGTCTGTGATTGTTGTTTTACTTTATCGTATCACAGCAAAATTTTATTTTGAAGAATCTCTATCAGAATTACTCATTTTTTACTTGAAAGGAGAGAATTAATAATGCAGGAAAATATTTCCGAACGTAATGGGTTTGTGCGTTTAATGTGTGGTGTAGCTATGACAGCAATGGGTACTGCACACTTAACACGAGATAGCAAAGCTTTAGGATTTACATTAATTACTGCTGGTGCTATGAAAGTTGCTGAGGGAATTTTCTTATATTGCCCTCTTACAGCTGCAATTAACTCTAATGTAAAGAATGCAGTTTCTTCAACATTTGATGAGTATATGGATGGGGAAACATTAATGCAAGCATTCAATGCTAATTATAGTGGAAATGGTGGGCAATCGAACTCATCAGGTTCATCAAATGGTGGTGGTATTTCACAAGCTGCTTCTCAAGTTGCTGGAGCAGTTGCTAATGCTGCAAGCCAAAGTGAAGTAGGTAAAGCTGTCTCTCAAGCTGCTCAAACAGTAGCAAATACAATGGGTGGTAATTCTTCACAAAATGGATCGAAAAACAAAAATTCAAATTCCGGGTCTGGACAGTCTAAAAACAACAACGGACAATCTGCAACAAACCCAAGCTAATGTGAATAAAAGGCAGGAAGAACTTTTACTGTTTCAGTAAGTGTTCTTCTTGCCTTCTTTTTAGTGCTTTTATTTGAAGGTACGCCAACCTATATCTTTACGATAGAAAAACTTAGGCCATTTGATTTCATTAAGACCTTCATATACACGTTCTTGCGCTTCTTTTAATGTATTTGCTTTTGTTGCAACGAGTAGGACACGCCCGCCATTCCCAACATATTGATTTTCAACTAATTTTGTTCCTGCATGGTAAACATCATAGTTTTGAGTAAGTTCGTCGATATTTGGAAGCGGATTTCCTTTTTCAACATCACCAGGATAGCCTTCTGCTGCTATCACTACACCTAACATCGTTTCGTTAGACCACTGTAGATCGAAGTATTTTTCTTCCATCAAGGCTTTCATAAATAGACCAAAGTCTGATGCCATTCTTGGTAGAACAACTTGTGTTTCTGGGTCACCAAAGCGTGCGTTAAACTCAATCACTTTTGGCCCTTCTTTTGTAAGAATTAAGCCCGCATATAATATCCCTGTGAAAGAGACGCCTTCTTCTTCCATTGCTTTTACTGTTGGTTCAACGATTTCGATATAAGCTCTAGATACCACCTCTTGTGGTATTTGTGGTACAGGAGAGTATGCGCCCATCCCACCAGTGTTTGGTCCTTTATCTCCATCATAAGCTCGTTTATGATCCTGTGCGATTACCATTGGATAAATTTGTCCTTTATGTACAAAAGACATGAATGAAAATTCTTCGCCATCCAGGAATTCTTCTATTACTACACGAGAAGAGGATTCACCAAAGCGTTGGTTCCCAATCATATCATGTATGGCTTCAATCGCTTCTTGTTCAGTCATCGCGACAATTACACCTTTACCTGCTGCTAAGCCATCAGCTTTAATGACAATAGGTGCACCTTGTTCTTTTACGTATTGAATCGCTTGAGCTGCATCTGTAAACGTTTCATATGCTGCCGTTGGAATGTTGTATCTTTTCATAATTTCTTTCGCATATGACTTACTTCCTTCAATTTGTGCTGCAGCTTTTGTAGGTCCGAAAATAGTTAAGTTTTCGTTTTGGAAATAGTCTACAATTCCTGCCGCTAGTGGCTGCTCTGGACCAACAAATGTTAAATCAATCTTGTTCTCCTTTGCAAAAGTTGCAAGCTCTTCGAAATTAAGTGCATCAATTGGCACGATTTCTGCACACTCGCGCATTCCGTCATTACCTGGTGCAACGAATACCTTTTCTACGGATAGTGCGTTACTAAATTGCTTTGCAATCGCGTGCTCTCGTCCACCACTTCCAATTACAAGTACTTTCATTTTGGAAATTCTCCTTCTTTTAGGTTATTATCATCGTTTGGTTTATAGCTGGTTTTGTTCGTTCTGTGGATTTTATCCGTTCAGACCTGTGTTTTGTCCAGTCGCTATATTGATTTGTCCGTTCAGCTAATGGTTTTGTCCGTTCGCGAACACGTTTTGTCCAGTCAGGATTTTTTTGTCCAGTTTGGCGCTTATTTTGTCCATTCGCGGCACCGCTTTGTCCATTCAGCCTAATGTTTTGTCCAGTCGCTATATTGATTTGTCCACTCAGCCTAATGTTTTGTCCGTTCGCGCACACGTTTTGTCCAGTCAGGATTTTTTTGTCCAGTTTGGCGCTTATTTTGTCCTTTCGCGGCACCGTTTTGTCCATTCAGCCTAATGTTTTGTCCACCCTTTCGCGAACATATTCTGTCTCAGAAGGCAGTTCTTCTCACCCGCGCGTTGCAGGATAGCATCAAAACTAAAAGCATGTTTTATCGAGTAAAAATATTTAAATGAAAACGCCCGCTAATTCGGCAGGCGTTTCTTTATTCTTTTTCATCATTACTTTTACTTTCGGGCGTTCAGTTACAGTAATCGATCACTTACGCAAACCTTTTGATCACATAGTACTTAAAGTAATGACACCCTTCTGCCTAATAATTCTATTCGAGCGTATAGCGGTATCATTTGATCACTTACTCATAGCCATTGGTCACATAAGGATATCTTTTGGTCACAAAAGAATCTCATTGGGGCATATAATTCTTATTCGGTCACATAACTATGCAATTCGATCGCATACAATAGCCATTTCGAGCGCTTATACGACCACCTAAAGAACCTGCCACACCGCGCACCAATCATTTAGCACCAAATTAATGCTTAAAGTGTCTTACTCCCGTTAATACCATTGCGATACCGTATTCGTTTGCTTTGTCGATTGAATCTTGGTCGCGAATAGAGCCACCTGGTTGAATAATTGCCGTAATTCCTGCTGCTGCAGCTGTTTCAACTGTGTCGCTCATTGGGAAGAACGCGTCTGAAGCGAGTACCGCGCCCTTTGCTTTCTCGCCAGCTTGTTCTAAGGCGATTTTAGCAGCTCCAACACGATTCATTTGCCCTGCACCTACACCCAGTGTCATTTGTGTATCATTCACAACAATGGCATTTGATTTTACGTGCTTTACAACTGACCAACCTAGTTTTAACGCTTGCCATTCTTCTTCAGAAGGTTCACGATTCGTTACAACCTTAATTTCTGCATCGTTAAATCCGAACGTATCATCTTCTTGAACTAGTAAGCCACCTTCAACAGAAACTACTTTGAATTTGTCTTGTTTTTCTTGAGCAAAGCTAATTGTCATTAAACGAATGTTTTTCTTTTTCGTTAATATCTCCAGAGCGTCTTCAGTGAAGGAAGGAGCAATAATTATCTCTAGGAAAATGGCACTTAACTTTTCAGCTGTTTGCACATCTACTTCACGATTTAATGCGATAATACCGCCGAAAATTGATGTAGGATCAGCTTCGTATGCTTTATCAAATGCTTCCTCGATGTTTTGACCTGTTCCAACACCGCAAGGATTCATATGTTTTACAGCTACTGCTGCAGGAATATCGAATTCTTTCACAATTTGTAGTGCTGCATTTCCATCTTGAATGTTGTTATATGATAATTCTTTACCGTGTAATTGAGTTGCGTATGCTAAAGAAAAATCTGAGCTTAAACGTTTTTGATAGAATGCTGCTTTTTGGTGTGGATTCTCGCCATAACGTAACGTTTGTTTTAATTCGTATGTCATTGTTAGATTTTCTGGGAACTCTTCTTCAGTTAAGTAATTTGAAATATAAGAGTCATACGCCGCTGTATGACGGAATACTTTTGCAGCTAACTTACGACGTGTTTCAATTGTTGTTGCACCATTTCCTTTTAACTCTTCAAGTACTTGTGCATAGTCATTTGAATCCACAATAACTGTCACATATTGATGGTTTTTCGCTGCAGAACGCAACATCGTTGGGCCACCGATATCAATGTTTTCAATTGCATCGTCCCAAGTTACATTAGGCTTTGAAATTGTTTCAACGAAAGGATATAAATTTACACAGACAATTTCGATTGGCTCAATTCCGTGCTCTTGCATTTGCGATTGATGGGAAGGGTCATCAAACTTTCCTAATAGACCACCGTGGATCAAAGGATTTAATGTTTTGACACGACCATCTAATATCTCCGGAAACTTTGTTACTTCATCAACAGCTGTTACAGGCACATGGTTGTCTTGTAACATTTTTTTCGTACCACCAGTTGATAAAATTTCATAACCTAATGCTACTAATTCTTTTGCAAAATCTAAAATACCATCTTTATTTGAAACACTAATAAGTGCACGTTTAGCCATGTGAGGCAACCTCCAATATATATATAATGAAATGAAGATTGCGAAACTGTACCCCTAAACATCCGTACAACCATTTCGCAACAATCATTACTTTTCAAATAAATGTTTTAACGTTTTCGCATAAAGTTCATGCTCTACAGCGTGGATACGCAATTCTGTTTCTTCGCGATTTCCATCTACAACCTCAACAGCAGCTTGAGCCAAAATTGGGCCCGTATCCATCCCTTCATCAACGAAATGAACAGTTACTCCCGTCACCTTCACGCCGTGATCTAACGCTTGTCCTATTGCGTCTTTACCTGGAAATGATGGTAACAATGAAGGATGAATGTTAACAATTCGGCTAGGGTAAGCTGACAACAATGTGTCACCTATTAAACGCATGTAACCAGCTAGCACAATCCATTCTACTTGTCGATCACGAAGCAATGAAACAATTTCTGCCTCATATGCTGTTTTAGATTCATAGTTTTTTGCACTAAACGCATGAACAGGGATTCCGAAGTTCTCCGCACGTGTGACTACATATGCTCCTGGCTTATCTGTTACAACAAGTTCAACCTTTGCATCAATTTCACCGTGCTCAATCGCTTCTTGTATTGCTTGAAAATTACTCCCGCTTCCAGAAGCAAAAACAGCTATTTTCGTAGTCATTATACTAAACTCCCATCATGAGAGCCGTTAAAGATAACACCTTCACCCTTTACTACTCGACCGATTTCATATGCTTTTTCACCATGTTGCTCAGCAATAGAAATGACTTTATTCACTTCTGATGCGGGCACAGAAAGCACATAACCAATCCCCATGTTAAAGACGTTATATAAATCTTTATCAGCAAGCTGACCTGTTTCTTTAAGAAATTCAAAGATACGAAGCACTGGCCAAGAGCCTAGTTCGATTTCAGTTGCAAGTCCTTCCGGCATCATGCGTGGCAAGTTTTCATAGAATCCTCCGCCTGTTACATGAGCCATACCATGAACTTCAACTTCTTTTAATATTTCAAGTACCGGTTTGGCGTATATTTTTGTAGGTACAAGTAACGCTTCACCGATTGGACCTAAATCTTCATAACCATCTACAACTTGATCTACAGCATATCCATTATCTGCGAATACAATTTTACGAACTAAAGAATAACCGTTAGAGTGAATGCCACTAGAAGCAAGCCCTACTAAAACGTCACCTTCAACGATGTTTTCTCCAGTGATAACATTTGATTTTTCTGTTGCACCAACAGCAAAGCCAGCTAGATCGTATTCTTCTTCTTCATAAAGTCCTGGCATTTCAGCTGTTTCTCCGCCGATTAGTGCAGCGCCTGCTTGCACACAACCATCTGCAACACCTTTTACAATTTGCTCTATTTTTGTAGGCTCCGCCTTACCGACTGCTACATAATCTAAGAAATACAAAGGCTCAGCACCTTGAGCAACAATGTCATTTACACACATTGCAACGCAATCTACGCCAATTGTGTCATGTTTGTTCACCATAAATGCAAGTTTTAATTTTGTCCCAACACCGTCTGTACCTGAAATAAGAACAGGTTGCTTTAAATTAAGTGAAGACAAGTCGAACATGCCGCCGAAGCCACCGAATGTTCCCATTACACCTAAACGATTTGTTCGCTCAACATGTGATTTCATTCGTTTTACCGCTTCATAACCAGCTTCAATATTAACCCCTGCCTGTTCATATGCTTTTGACATGAATTCTTATCCTCCAATATAATCAATTTCGCTTTGGCTAACCTAAGTCTAGATTTTGATCGTACTAGAACGACCAATCTATGCCTTCCGCCAGAGATTCGTTGGAAAACATGATTCAATATTGAATCCGTTATCTAACTAGCTCTTTTTCATGTGGTAAGACTGTGTCTGGGAATATTTCTGTTGGATACTCCCCAGTGAAACAAGCCATACAAAGCCCACCTGTTTCATCATTGAATGGACGTGCGATAGCTTTAATCATTCCTTCTGGTGATAAAAATGTTAAAGAATCCGCACAAATAGCCTCTCGAATTTCATCAACTGTCTTACCAGTTGCAATTAATTCTTCATCAGATGAAATGTCAATTCCATAAAAACAAGGGTTAGAAATTGGTGGTGATGATATCACAACATGCACCTCTTTCGCACCAGCTTCTTTTAACATTTTAACTATACGACGCGAAGTTGTGCCACGTACAATTGAATCATCTACCATCACAACACGTTTTCCTTTTACTACTTGAACGACTGGTGAAAGCTTCATTTTCACACCACGTTCTCGTAACTCTTGTGTTGGTTGAATAAATGTACGTCCTGTGTAACGGTTCTTAATTAAACCAAGCTCATATGGAATTCCGCTTTCTTCTGCAAACCCAATTGCCGCAGATATAGATGAATCAGGAACCCCAGTTACGACATCAGCTTCAATATTTCCAATTTCTTTTGCTAACTGCTTACCCATACGTTTACGTGCCATATGGATGTTAATTTGGTCTATATTTGAATCAGGACGTGCAAAATATACATATTCCATTGCACACATTGAACGTTTTTCCATCTCAGCAAATCGATCTTCCTCAATCCCATTATCTGAGATGATGAGTAGTTCACCAGGTTCAACATCGCGTACAAACTCCGCACCAATTAAGTCGAATGCATTTGTTTCTGATGCAACTACCCATGAATCTCCTAGTTTTCCAATTGAAAGTGGGCGTAAACCATTACGATCACGCGCCACTAGCATACGATCCTTTGTCAGAATTAAAATGGAAAATGCACCTTTTAATAATGATAAGGCTTCTTTTACTTGTTCACGGAAACGTGGTTTTTTACTCTTTTTAATTAAATGTACAACCACTTCTGTATCCGAAGTTGCATGGAATATACTCCCCGAACGCTCTAAATGGACTTTTAAATGATTAGCATTAACTAAATTTCCGTTATGTGCAATCGCTAACGTTCCAGTAGAGGAGCGGAATAACAACGGTTGAACGTTATCAATACCGCCACCTCCAGCCGTTGTGTATCGAACATGTGCAATTGCGGCGTTACCTTTTGCATTTTTTAGCTTTTCTTCACTAAACACTTCATTTACTAAACCTTCACCTTTAACCGCACGAAGTTGATCGCCGTCTGTTACAACAATCCCTGCTCCTTCTTGGCCACGGTGTTGAAGTGCATGAAGACCATAGTAGCTTAAATGGGCAGAGTCGTTATGACCCCATATCCCAAATACACCACATTCTTCGTTTAAGCCTCTGATTTCACCAAGCATGGGATTGCTCCTTTCCAAGCAGAACGGAATTCCTCCACTGTACCTTCAACAAGAACGCCAGTGCCACCGTTGATAGTAATTTTTGCATCATCTGTTACGACACCGATTTTCTTAGCTTCTGGAATAATCGTTTCAAAGGCCTGCGCATCTTCCTCTTTCACTGTTACGATGAAACGAGATTGAGATTCACTGAATAAAGCAGTAACAGCAGATCCTTCTAATGTTACATATAGACCTAAATCTTTTGCTGGGAATGTAGATTCTACTAAAGCTACAGCAACTCCACCTTCGGAAACGTCATGTGCAGACTGTACTAATCCTTCACGAATAGCCGTTAGGATTGCTTTTTGACGTGTTGCTTCAACGTCTAAGTCAATGCTAGGTGCTTGACCAAAGATTTTCCCATGAACTAATTTTTGAAGCTCAGATCCGCCAAATTCCGTTTTTGACTCACCGATTAAATAAACGATGTCACCAGCATTTTTCACTTCTTGCGTTGTCACATGGGATAAATCCCTCACTAACCCAACCATACCGATTGTTGGCGTAGGATATACCGCTTCACCAGAACGTTCGTTATAAAGTGATACGTTACCACCAATAACTGGTGCATTTAATGCAGTACATGCTGCTGAAATACCATCAGCACTTTTCTCAATTTGCCAGAAGATCTCTGGTTTTTCAGGGTTACCAAAATTTAAGCAGTCTGTAATAGCAAGTGGTTCTCCACCTGATACAACGATGTTACGAGCTGCTTCAGCAACCGCAATCTTGCCGCCTGTTTCAGGATCCAAATAAATATAGCGAGAGTTACAATCTGTCGTCATTGCAAGACCTTTGTTAGTACCACGAACACGTAGTACTGCTGCATCTGATCCAGGTGCAACAACTGTATTTGTTCTAACTTGGTAATCATATTGATCGTAAACCCACTCTTTAGAAGCTACAGTTGGCGCCTTTAGTAAAGCAGTTAATGTTTCTTTATAGTTTTTTACTTCTGGCTCTACATTTTCCATCGCTTGGAATTCACCATAATATGCAGGCTCTTTAGATGGTTTATGATATACAGGTGCATCTTCCGCTAATGCATCAGCTGGAACTTCTGCTACAACCTCACCATTGTGAATTAAACGAAGCATTTTATCGTCTGTTACACGACCAATAGCTACTGCGTCTAAACCATATTTATCGAAGATTGCTTTAATTTCATCTTCGCGTCCTTTTTTCACAACAAGCAACATACGCTCTTGCGATTCAGATAACATCATTTCGTAAGCAGTCATTCCTGTTTCACGTTGAGGGACTAAGTCTAAATTCATTTCAACACCTGAACCCGCTTTTGAAGCCATCTCAGCTGAAGAAGATGTAAGACCTGCAGCACCCATATCTTGAATCCCTACAAGGGCATCAGATTTCACTACTTCTAAACATGCTTCAAGTAAAAGTTTTTCCATGAATGGATCCCCTACTTGAACAGCCGGTCGCTTTTCTTCAGAAGCTTCTGAAAGTTCTTCCGATGCGAATGTCGCTCCGTGAATTCCATCACGACCCGTTTTTGCACCAACGTACATCACTGTGTTACCAACACCAGCTGCAATACCACGTTGAATATCTTTATGATCGATTAAACCAACACACATAGCGTTAACTAGTGGGTTCCCTTCGTAACAAGGGTCAAATTGAATTTCTCCACCTACTGTTGGAATACCAATACAGTTACCGTAACCAGCAATACCAGCTACAACCTCTTCGAATAAATATTTTCCACGTTCAGATTGTAATTCTCCGAAACGTAAAGAGTTTAACATTGCAATAGGGCGAGCTCCCATTGAGAATACATCACGGATAATTCCACCTACACCAGTTGCGGCACCTTGGTAAGGCTCAATTGCTGAAGGATGGTTATGAGATTCCATTTTGAAAACAACCGCTTGTTCGTCACCAATATCTACAATCCCTGCCCCTTCACCAGGTCCTTGTAACACTTGAGGCCCTTTTGTAGGGAATTTACGTAATACAGGTTTTGAGTTTTTATATGAACAGTGTTCAGACCACATAACTGAGAATAATCCAGTTTCTGTCCAGTTTGGAGTACGACCTAAAATATTTACGGCCATTTCAAACTCTTCATCTGACATTCCCATATCAGCATATAGCTTTTGTTCTTTAATTTGCTCTGCTGTTGGTTCTAGTTTAGACATGTTGTTCCCTCCACTGTTTTACAATTGATTTAAATAACGCAAGTCCGTCACTGCTTCCAAGTAAGTCACTAGCTGCACGTTCAGGGTGTGGCATCATACCGAGGACGTTTCCTTGTTCATTGATAATTCCTGCGATATCTTCAAGACTACCATTTGGATTTTCACCAGAATATGTAAATACGATTTGATTATTAGCTTTTAATTTTGCTAGCGTTTCTTCGTCACAGAAGTAATTTCCTTCGCCGTGAGCGATTGGAATATCAATAACTTGACCTTGTTCATATTGATTTGTAAACAATGTGTTAGTATTTTCAACTTTTAATTGAACAGTACGGCACATGAATTTTAAATTTTTGTTACGTAATAAAGCTCCAGGAAGTAGACCTGCCTCTGTTAATATTTGGAAACCATTACATACACCTAATACCGGTTTTCCCGCAGCAGCTGCTTTTTTCACTTCTACCATTACATTTGACTGATTAGCCATAGCACCACAACGTAGGTAGTCACCATAAGAGAATCCACCAGGAACTAAGATTCCATCAAATTCACTTAAATCTGTTGCATCATGCCAAACATATTCTACTTCTTCGCCTAGCTCATCTTTAATTGCATGATACATATCGATATCACAGTTTGATCCTGGGAAAACAAGTACTGCGAATTTCATGATTAATTTTCCTCCTCGACTTCATAGCGGTAGTCTTCAATTACTGTGTTTGCAAGTAGCTTCTCACACATTTCTTTCACTAGGCTATCTAAATCTCGAGTCGTTTCACCGATTGTTACTTCTAAATATTTTCCGATACGTACATCTGATACTTCGTTATAGCCCATTTTCGCTAACGATCCTTGGACTGCAGAACCTTGTGGATCTAGTACGCTTTCGCGTAATGTTACGTAAATTTTAACTTTAGTCATCTCTATTTTCCTCCAAGTCTAGCAAGAATAATTTCATATACTTCTGTTAAGCTACCTAAATTACGACGGAATACGTCTTTGTCTAGCTTTTGCTTTGTTTCTGCATCCCAAAGACGGCAAGTATCAGGTGAAATTTCATCAGCTAACAGCACATGGCCATCTTTGTCACGGCCAAATTCTAGTTTGAAATCTACTAATATAACACCTATCTCTTCAAAAATAGGTTGCAAAACACGATTAACCTTCAATCCAAGGCTATAAAGTGCTTCTACTTCTTCTGTTGTCGCAATTCCTAAAATGTCGATATGCTCATTGTTAATAATTGGATCACCAAGTGCATCATCTTTGTAATAGAATTCTACGATTGTACGTTTTAATGGAGTGCCCTCTTCAAAGCCGAGTCGTTGTGCAAGACTTCCAGCTGCAATATTTCGCACAACAACTTCTATCGGAATAATGTCAACTTTACGAACTAATTGCTCATGTTCTGATACACGTTCAACAAAATGTGAGTCAATTCCATGTTCTTTTAATTTTTCGAAAATTAGCGTCGAAATTTGATTGTTTAAAACACCTTTGCCTTCAATTTCTGCCTTCTTTTCGCCATTAAAAGCTGTTGCACTATTCTTGTATTCTACAAATAAAATATCTTGTTGTTCAGTTTCGTATAAACGTTTCGCTTTACCTTCATATAAAAGTTGACCTTTATTCATGACGTTTGCCTCCAATTAGTTGCAGAGGGGCTTTCCCCCCTGCGTTTAAAAATCAATTAATTTAATCCAAGACGTTCAAAGATCATATCCACATTTTTAATGTGATAGTTATAATCGAAGCAGTCATCAATTTCTTCTTTTGATAATAAAGAAGTAATTTTTTCGTTTGCTTCTACTAGTGGACGGAACTGAGTTTGTTCATCCCAAGCACGAGCTGTTAAAGGTTGAACTGTATCATACGCTTCTTCACGTACTAATCCTTTGTCGATTAATGCAAGTAAGATGCGTTGAGAGTAAATTAAACCGAAAGTACGATCCATGTTACGTTTCATATTTTCAGGGAATACCGTTAAGTTTTTCACGATGTTTCCGAAACGATTTAACATATAGTTAAGTGTAATTGTTGCATCCGGTAAAATAACACGTTCTGCGGATGAATGTGAAATATCACGTTCGTGCCATAAAGATACGTTTTCATAAGCAGTAAGCATATACCCGCGCACTAAACGAGCCATACCAGTCATGTTTTCTGAACCAATTGGATTACGTTTATGAGGCATTGCAGATGACCCTTTTTGCCCTTTGCCAAATGCTTCTTCCACTTCACGAGTTTCTGATTTTTGAAGACCGCGCACTTCAGTAGCAAATTTTTCAATAGATGATGCAATTAATGCTAAAGTTGACATGTATTGCGCATGACGGTCACGTTGTAATGTTTGAGTCGAGATTGGAGCCGGTGTTAAACCTAGCTTTTCACATACATATTGTTCAACGAAAGGATCGATATTGGCATAAGTACCAACTGCCCCAGAGATTTTACCAGCTTCAATAACTTTTGCTGCGTAATCAAAGCGTTCTAGGTTACGTTTCATTTCTTCACGCCATAATGCAAGCTTTAAACCGAATGTTGTTGGCTCAGCGTGTACTCCGTGAGTACGTCCCATCATGACTGTATATTTATGTTCTTTTGCTTTTTCAGTTAATATGTCGATAAAGTTCACGATATCTTTGCGGATAATTTCGTTGGCTTGTTTGATTAAATAAGATAGAGCAGTATCAACAACGTCAGTGGAAGTTAATCCGTAATGAACCCATTTGCGCTCTTCACCTAATGTTTCTGAAACTGCACGAGTGAATGCTACAACATCGTGACGAGTTTCTTGTTCGATTTCATAAATACGATTAATATCAAATGATGCATTCTGGCGAAGTAATGCGACGTCCTCTTTCGGAATAGCACCTAGTTCAGACCAAGCTTCACAAGCTAATATTTCAACTTCTAACCAAGCTTTGAATTTGTTTTCTTCCGTCCAAATTGCGCCCATTTCAGGACGTGTATAACGTTCGATCATATTTTTTTCTCCCTTTTATTCCGACCAAATGCCAGATTTTTCGATTTCGTCTAATGTTTCTTCAACATTATTCGTCATTATTGTAACATGTCCCATCTTACGATTGACCTTAGCTTCAGTTTTTCCATATAAATGTACGGACCAACCTGGATTTTTGGAAATAGAGTTGCATAATGGCATGACATGTTGGCCTAAAACATTCACCATTATAGAAGGCTTTAAAAGCTTTGGTTTACGTAATGACCATCCACAAACTGCCCGAATATGTTGTTCAAACTGCGAAATGTTACATGCTTCAATTGAATAATGCCCTGAATTGTGAGGTCTAGGAGCCAATTCATTAATTACAATTTGACCATCCTCCAAAACAAACATCTCAACTGCTAAAGTACCAACAAGTTGTAAATAGTCAGCAATTTTACCTGCCGCTTCTTCTGCGCTTTTCAATGTATCATTTGAAATTCGAGCTGGAACAATTGTTTCATGTAAAATATGATGGACATGAATGTTTTCACCAACTGGTAAACAATACGTGTCACCATATCCATTACGTTGAACAATACAAGAGATTTCCATTTTAAATGGTACAAAACTTTCTACAACGCATTGAGAATGCTCTAGTAGACCTTTTGCTAATGGCAAATCTTCTTTCGAGGTAAGTTTCTGTTGCCCTTTACCATCATAACCACCACGCGCTGTTTTCACGATACATGGATAACCGATTTCATCAATCTTTTCAACTAATTCTTCAAATGTATTCACAACGATGTAAGGAGCAACTGGACAACCAGCTTTCACAATAGCATCCTTTTCTGTCACACGATTTTGTGTAATACGAACAAGTTCTGCCCCTTGAGGTACATATGCAATTTCTGTTAATCTTTTTAAACCTTCATAGTCTATATTTTCGAATTCATATGTAATGACGTCACTAACTTCCGCTAGTTCTTCTAGTGCAGCTTCATCATCGTATGGTGCAACAATTCGGATATCAGCTACTTGACCACACGGTGAATCCATTGTGGGCTCTAACACTGCAATTTTGAACCCTGCCTCTTTAGCTGAAATAGCCATCATTCGACCTAATTGGCCACCGCCGATAATACCGATTGTTTGGCCAGGGTAAATTATTTTTGTCACAGTAATTCACCTGTACTTTCTAAGACTTTTTCCTTTAAGGCTTCACGTCTAGCTTCTAATTTCTCCGCTAAATTTAGGTCCGTAGTAGATAGTATTTGAGCTGCAAGTAAACCTGCATTTGTTGCTCCTGCTTTACCAATTGCAACTGTTGCTACAGGAACACCACCAGGCATTTGGACGATAGATAATAATGAATCTAATCCATTAAGTGCTTTTGATTGAACAGGTACACCAATGACAGGTAATGTCGTTTTCGCAGCAACCATTCCTGGTAAGTGAGCTGCCCCACCTGCGCCTGCAATGATGATTTGGATTCCTCTGGATCGAGCATTTTCTGCGTATTCAAACATTAAATCTGGAGTTCTGTGGGCTGATACAACCTTCTTTTCATATGACACTTGTAGTTCATCTAAAATATCACACGCATGTTTCATTGTTTCCCAGTCACTTGAACTACCCATAATTACACCAATTTTTGGATTCATGATTTTCTCCTTTTGACTGTTTAAAGTTAAACTCTTAAATATATATTTGATTACCACTCATACGGAATAAACAAAAAATGTCCTCAAGTAATCTACTCTCTATACGAAGAAAGCAGATTACTTGAGGACAGTTATTATGTAGGTGAAGTTTTATGTGGCGATGTCGATTTCCACATTCATTCACATTATTCTGTCATAAAGTTTGCTTTCCCGCATAGTCCGGAATTTACGGTACCAGGTAGAAACACTAGAGCCATATTCTCTAGCATATATGTGGGAGTTTTATAAAAGGTTTGAACCTTACATTCATTTGCTGCTGTTTATTTCATTTGCCTTATCATTTTAACAAGGGAATAGTAGAAAATCAACCACAAAATGCGAACAATATTTTTTTGCTATAAGTTAATGTTCGTGTTTTGGGAGTTTGATATCTACTGATCCATTAATATTCCTTTGAATTTAATTAATTGGCGTAGATAGACTGGTTCACCATCTACAATGTGAAAGATAGGTTCTTCCTTTCTGCCCATTGGCATATAACCTTCCTTGCGCATTCTATCTAAACATTGCTCAATCGTCTCATTTTCCTCTACTTCAAACCAAATTTGTTTTTTCGACATTTTTCTTATCCTTTCAATAGTTATTGTTACTATACCACGTCACCTTTATTAGGAATGGTACAATCTGTTGAATTTTGTCTAAATTGTTTGGTGCCATAAATATATTTTTTTTCGAGTATTTATTCTCATTAATTTTTAATCTTTTTTATGTATTATTTTACCTATAAGTTGAAACTTCAATCATTAAAAAGTGAGTTGATTATAGATGGAAAGCAAAATTCTAATTATTGAAGATGAGGAAAACATTGCAAGAGTATTACAATTAGAGTTGGAATTTGAGGGCTATTTGACTGATGTGGCTTATACAGGTACTGAAGGATTAATTAAGTACAGAGAAGGAAATTATGATTTAGTCCTTTTAGATTTAATGTTACCGGGAATGAATGGTCTAGATGTGCTAAAGCGGATTCGCGCAACCGAACAAACTACTCCGGTTATTTTACTAACTGCTAAAAGTGATGTAGAGGACAAAGTAAAAGGACTTGATCTCGGCGCTAATGACTATGTCACAAAACCGTTTGAAATTGAGGAATTAATTGCAAGAGTTCGTTCGAATTTAAGATTTGCAAAAATGAGAAATATTCAGCTTGAGTTAGAACAAAGAGATACGCACTTAATTGTCTACGGTCAGTTATCTATTCATGAACAAACACGTGAGGTTCATTATTACAATAAATTAGTTGATTTGACTCCAAGGGAATATGATTTATTGCTCTATTTATTAAAACACCCAAAACAAGTATTATCTCGTGAGCAAATTTTAGATGCCGTATGGGGATATGATTACTATGGTGACACAAATGTGGTGGACGTCTATATTCGCTACGTACGTCAAAAGCTAGATGCTGCAAATTCATCTCCTATTATTCATACGGTTCGTGGTGTTGGTTATGTATTAAAGGAGACAAATAATGAAGCTTAGGACCAAAATCCACTTTTTCACAACTTTACTCATGTTGAGCTTGTTAGTTCTTGTTAACTTCGGAGTTTATAAGCTTTACGGTCAATTATCGGTTAATACCGAATACAAACAATTAAAAATACGTGGGGAGGAACTTGTTACTACTTTTAATCAATTAACAGAACCGTCAGACCCAGATATAGTTTTACGAGCCTATATGCCATCCGATGGTGCAATTCGCGTTTTAAACGAAGAACTTTTAGAAATTACATCTGTCGCTTCTCCTCATTTAGAAAGTATACAAATGGAGATTGATGTAGGTCACCAATATGCGCTTAAAGAGGATAAAGGTATACCCATCATTATGATTGAAGTGCCTACAATATGGACAGATGGTAATGTTGTTACATTCCAATTAATTCAACGGTTAGAAGATTTCGCAGTTAATAGAGACTTACTTAAGTTAATATTAATCGCCGTTACCATTTTAGTAGCCATTCCCATTTTACTATCAAATATGGCACTTAGTAGCATTATTTTAAAACCATTAGAAAAGCTCAATCAGGCTATGAGAAAAAGCAGCACTTCAGGTACTTATGAGAAAATTGATGAATCCATTGCTGGTAAGGATGAACTTGCCGAAATTAGTCGAACGTTTAATAACATGATGAAAGCCCTTGAAACAAACTATCGAAAACAAGAGCAATTTGTGTCGAATGCATCCCACGAACTAAAGACACCCTTAACTGTAATTGACAGCTATGCAAAATTATTATTACGTCGTGGTTTCTCAAATGAAAAAATATCAAATGAGGCGCTAACAGCTATTGTAAACGAAACATCTCGTATGAATGACCTTATAGTTCAAATGCTAGAAATTGCGAAAAACAAAGAGCAGATTTCCCTTAACATTGAAACCATTAACGTAAACCAACTACTTGAAAATGTACTTTCACAACTCAGACAAGCATATAATCGGGATTTTCAATTACAAGTAGATTCTACCTTCTTTGTGTCTACAGATGTTTCAAGACTTAAGCAATTACTTTATATTTTATTAGACAATGCCCGTAAATATAGTGATGACAAAATTATAATCCAAGTAAGTAAAGCCGATCCGTTCATTACTATAGACATACAAGATTTTGGAGTAGGAATTCCTCAAAGTCAACTTCCCCATTTATTTGATCGATTTTACCGTGTAAACCAAGATCGAAATCGGAAAACAGGAGGTTCTGGTTTAGGGTTGGCTATTGCAAAAGATTTAGCCGAGTTACTAAACATCCAAATGAAGGTTGAAAGTGAATTAAATATCGGTACTACATTTACTTTAATGATACCAATAGACTCTCCTAGAAAAGAGTTGGAAAGCCCATGACAAATTATACGAAATGGATGTTGAGTTTAGTTGTTTTAATGTTAGCCGTATCAGTAATCGTCATATGGACTATACAGAAACGATTCAATGAAACTGAAAATATAACCATTCAGGAATCCGTGAATCGAATTGAGTCGTTATATAGTGGAAAGATTGAGTCCTTTGAAAAAAAAGGAGATGTCTTTTATATGTCATTAGAACGCAATCAAAACACTTATAACATTGAAGTAGATTCAAAAACAGGAGATATCATAAATTTAAGTAAAAAAATTGTTGAAAATGGAAATCCAGAAGCAGCAAACATTAAGTCTATAGAGGAAATCAAAGACATAATAAATTCTCAATATAAAGGGACTGTCCACTCCATTGCATTACAAATGAACGGTCCCACACCTCAGTATATAGTCGAAATTACCGAAAATGAGGTTTTAAAAACCATTATCGTTGATGCAGAAACTGGCGCGGTAGATTCCGAAAATGTAAGAGAACAAACAGGTACCAATCCTTCAGTTGTAGTGATCTCTAGTGAGAAAGCGAGGGATATTGCATTATCCAGGTTAGACGGTATTGTTCAATATGTTGTTTTTGAACAATCGAGCAATGGTGGCTATTATTTAGTAGAAATTACAACCCCGGAACAAAGAGCTATTTTTGAAATTCATGCAATCTCCGGCAAAGTACTTTCTGTAACACGACATCAAACCCATTATTCAGAAAGCGACGATGACGATAATGATGATGATGATAAAAATGACAGTGAGATTGACGATAACGATGAGGACGAAGATGATGCAGACGATGAGGTTGAGGAGGACGATTAGAATAGTAAGATTAATGTACTGCTAAATAAAAGTCATTTAATGGTTTTCTCACCCTTTTCTAATGATACTCTCCCCTTTCCTTCATTTTTAGCTCGTATGATGAAAGTAATAAATAATGAAGGAGAGATGCGGATATGAAAAAGGTTATTTTAGTACCGTTACTGCTTGGAGTAATGGGCATTGGAGGAGTTATTGCTTTAGCAGGTGGTCATATGGTTAGTTCCGCAAGTGAGGTATCATTAGCACAAATTAAAACGAAAGCATTAAGTGAAGTAAATGGAACAATCCGTGAAGTTGAAGTAGAAAGAAAAGGCAATAAAAAATATTATGGAATTGAAATAGTAACAGAAAACGCAAAATATGACTTAATCTATGATGCAGCAACTGGTGAATTGGTTAAAAAACAGAAAGATGAAATCGATGATGATTTAATAAATTATAAGAATGTTGAAACCGTAAATAATGAAAAGTCCAATCAATACAAAGATGACTTAGATGATGACATTAATGAAAACGATGATAAAAAAGATAAACCAGTATCTAATACTCAATCAATACAAAAACAAACAAGTACAACTATTCCAAAACAACAAACACCTACTACACCAACTCCAAATATAAACAACAAAGACGATGACTACGATGATTATTACGATGACGACCTTTATGATGATGACTACGAGGATCGTTACGATGATGACATCTCTGATGATGATGACAATGATCTTTATGATGACGACCAATATGAAAATGATGACGATGATGATGACGATGATGAACGTTACGAAGATGATGATGATGACGATAACGACGACTAGAGACCTCAGGTAATCTGAAAGTTGATTCTACTAACATGTAGGGTCAACTTTTTATTGTATACGAAATGATTAGTTCGAATATATTTAACTAAGTTGAAATTAAGATTAGGAGATGATTGTTATAAAGAGAATGGGAAGAATTTTAGGAATAGTTGCAGGCATTGCAAGTATTGTATTATGGATTGTCTTAGTCTTTGCTAATCCTTATGCAGTACTAGGGAGTGGGGGCACAATTACGACATTTGTAATGTTATTTCTCCCAGCTTGTCTGGCTATATTTGCTTCTATTAAAGGAAAACATGTTTTATTGTTACTAGCTTTTATTTGGTCTTTACCAATTAGTTTATATGTTTACTTTACGCCAGGAATATTTTCTTGGTTTGGAATAACAAGTTTCACCTATCTATTCAGCTTCGTTTTAACAATAACTTCTATGAAAATTAGTGAAATGAAAAAAGTTAGAGAGAACTATAAACTCAATTCAAACACCGATCATCAATAGGCGATGATTTCATATTTTCAAATGTTGTTGATAGCATTGTATTGTTACCTCAATATTTAAGTTAATCTAAAACTAATAGAGGTATTATGAAACATTTATATAATACCTTATATATCAAAGAGTTTTAATTTGTTTAATAATGTGAGGTCAGACCAATATGGATAATCAAAAAATAACTGACATATGTAAAAACTATTACATTACTCCAAATAAAGTTGAGATCCTTCGAAATAATGAACGTGTATTTGCAAAAGTCGAAACATCACATACATACTTTCTAAAAGGAAAAGAAGTTGTAAATCAATCTTATCGCGAAGCATGTTGTACTTTTGCAAATCTTCTAAATGCTCAAGGACTTAATGCGACTCAATTTGTACAATCCAAGAAAAACAATTACGTTGTTCAATATGAGGATAAAGCTTATTCATTAGAGCTTGCATTACAAGGGAAACCAATTAAAGTGATTCATGATCGGGAAATTGCTGATATTGGACAATTATTAGGTGTACTCCACCGTTTATCTATTAGAATGCCTAACTTATTTACTAACAGAACTTCTTCAAGCCTATTTAGAGGCATAACTACAATGGTCCATGAAGATTATGATGAAAATGAATTAAGCTTCTTGAAATTTAAGAAACATTATTATTCATACTCACTCTTTTCTAAGGTTGAATCACTGTATAAGGAGTACCGTTACAATTTACAGCAAATTTGGATGAGAATTCCTCAAGGGGCAGTAAAGGGAAACTTTTACTTTTATAATATGTTACTGCAGACTGATAGAACTTTAGCCATTTATGACTTTAGTAGAGCTGGAAATGAAGTATATTTAAATGAAGTAATTAATGTTGGCGTATATCACGCTTGGCATGCACCATACCAAGGTAACTTAAAAGATAATGAGCGTTTTCAACTATTTATGGAATCTTACACAAAAGAACGTCCTCTCGATTCTTTAGAAAAAATCTATGTATCACAATTAATAGCCATTACTAGAGCATTCCAACATGATCGTATTGAACTTGGAAATGCTTTAGAAAACGAATTGATGAAAGGATTGTTTTTAAAAGAAACGTTAAAGATACTTGAGGAAGCGCAATGCTAAAAAACTGAATATGTATACAAGGAGAAATTATATTTATGGCTTATTTGTAATGGAAGTATACATGATTAAGATTATTAAAGTCCTCCCACTTTATTTATTTCATATCATTTAAATATAATAAATGTTTCTTTGGCCGCGCCAATCAAACCTATAAATGTCAACACAAATATGTACACTTTCGCTTGTTTAAGGATGTACAAAAATACTCGTTTTCCTTATTGTATTTCGCAAGTAAAAATTGAGCCATTTATTAATTAAAAACTGAGCCACTCAAACCTGACTGTTTTCCAACCATTCCTTTGTATCTAATATTCGATAGGATGGACCTACCATGTCCACCATGTATGCTCGATGTGTTAGTCGGTCCGTTAAAGCTGCTGTTAAAACTGGATCCTGAAATATTTCTTCCCATCGATCAAATGATAAATTACTCGTAACGATGGTAGATGCTCGCCCTGCCCGAAGGGACAGATGAGTAAATAATAACTCGGCTCCTTCTTTATCAAAGGAGATATAACCTAATTCATCAATGATTACTAAATCATATTTTTCAAACTTAAGTTCAAATGAACGTAACGTTCTTTCAGAACGGCTCTCTTTTAGTTGGTTTACTAGAGATGATACCGTTGTAAAAAATACTTTATACCCTGCCAGACAAGCTTCAATTCCTAAACCTATTGCTATATGGGTTTTACCTGTTCCAGGTGAGCCAATTAATAAGACGTTTTGTTTTTCTTGAATAAAGTCCAATTTTTTTAAATGTGGGAGGCGAGAGGCCGCATTTTGCGGTAATCTCTCAAATTCTAATTCAGTTAATAGTTTCTTTTCAGGGAAATTGGCAGATCGAATACGATTCGCTTTGGCTCGAACTTCTCGATCTTCCATTTCTTGCACTAATGCGTGATATAAGAAATCTTCTGCTGTCTGATATTGGTTCCACATATCATCTTCTTGTATAAATCCCCGAATGCTTGGTAAACGAAGTTCTTTACACATCTCAATCATTTCCTGTCTCTTATCCATTAATGAAGCACCCCTGTCTTTTTCGTTTCAAATAACGCCGTTATGGCTGAAAGATTTTCGAGAGATTGGGTGGTGACCTCATTTTTGGGATGTACAGTTTTATGAATGTATTGGCCTTGATTAGCTAAGAAAATAATCTTCTCTGTTGTTATCTGAACCATAGGGTTTTTCTCAAGTTGTTCAATCGCTGCTAAGACTTTCTCAAGATTATTACGTTCTTTTAGATAGATAAGTAACTCTAGAAAATCTCGTTCATTTCCAATATAATAATCTTTGTATAATTTTTTTATTTTTGTTGGTGCTTGACTCAAACATTCACTTTGAGCCAATGCACCTTTTTTCTTTTCAAATGTACGTAGGTAATGATATATATCCATAATCCACTGATGGATCTGTCAACTTCTCTTATGTGTCGCGATACACGCTTTTTCACTAAAAATAAGAATTTTTTCCGCACTCGCTTTTACTTTCACCCATTCTCCAACATGTCCTTCTGGAACAGAATAGCGATTTTGTCTATAAGTAATTGTGCTGTATTTGTCCACTCTAAATTCAAACAACTCAGAGGCATCAAATGGAATAAAGTCTGCGTTTACTTGCCTAGCTGCACGCTCTTCTAGCATTAATTGATGGTGCGTTTGGTTTTTCTTATAATGCTTGCGAGAGTTTAATTTCATGACGATTTCTGTTAGATAATCCTGAGCTTCTTCTAGACTTGCAAACTTATCTCGATGGGCAAATGCTTTCCTACGGATGTATTCTACACTTCGCTCCACATGCCCCTTCTGATTTCCTTTTCTCGGTTCACATAGTCGTATTTTAAAATGATAATGCATCGATAGATTTTTCATACCATCGGTAATTTCACGTTCAGTTCCAATAAAGTTCTTTACGACTGTCCGCATATTATCGTACGTAAAAATTTCTGGTACAAAGCCTAAATAGTCAATACATTTTACATGAGCGTCTTGTACGCAAACCATTGTTTCGGATTCATATAAATATGCAAATCTATCGTTACTATATGGTAGGGTAAAGACCGCCATTGAAAGAGAACGTAATGTTTGATCGATAAATAATTTTACCTCTCCCCAGTCAAATTCAATCTCATGTCCAGCAGTTGCCTTTTGACGAATAAAGACTTCTTTTTGACGTTTTTCTTCACTATTTACATAATTTCTAACAGTGGTATAACTTATTTCAAAACCTTCATCTAACAACTTCTCATGTATATCAATTATTTTTAGTTGTTGCTTGTGCATTTGATGTTGCCGTTTATACTCATTATCTTTTAACATTTTTCGAATACGTTTCATCACCGTAGGTGTTAATGCACGTTTTTTTCCTTTACGTTTTTTATACGACGGAGGTGTTACATAATTATCTGTAATAGGTAATTCACGAATATCTTGTCTTCTTTTTTCAAGATCCTCTTGTATATACTTTTTTACAGTATTACGGGAAATCCCAAGCTCCTTTGCAATTTGACGTTGGCTCTTATTTTCTTGATGAAAGGCTAATAACACTTTTTGTTTCTTCTCCATTGAAATCACCTTTATACGCTCCTAACTCTATGAAGTTAGGATTATTTTCATATAAAAGTGGCTCACTTTTCAACTGCGTTAGTGGCTCAGTTTTAGCTTATCAAATACACCTATTCAAATGATCCTTTAACCGATGGGAATCACCCACAATTGAAACCACGGTTGCGTGATGTAATATGCGATCTAAATCGCATTTGCTATCTTAGCCTCTTGAAAGATTTAATCTCACTCTTTGAAATTTACATTTGTGGTAAGAATGGTACTTTTCCTTACATCTCGCATATCAATGAGCTGAAAGAATAGCTTCGCATCTTCCGTATCATTAGGCAAGAAGCCAATTTCATCTACTATCCTCGAGGAGGGGGCTCAAGGACAAAACGCGTGAGAATTAGCGGAGAACTGTCCTCGAGGAGGGGGCTCAAACCTTCGGTTTTTGGTTGTTGGGGGCATTCTAATCGAGTAGGAAACTAGCCATTAATTGGCTAGTCGACCTCTCACACCACCGTACGTACGGTTCCGTATACGGCGGTTCAATAACTTAAGTATCGACGCTCATACAAATAATTAAGGTCCTTTATTCCCCATTTGATGAGCGTTTTTGTTCTAATAGCTTTATGTAGAGTTTCACTTCCTGAAATCCTCCAATAACCCTTACGGGTATTCGCTACTTTCCAGGCTTCATTGTGTTGGATACCTAATCTCCTAAGTTGATAGTACCTTGTCTTGACTTTCTTCCACCTTTTCCAAATAAGTTGCCTTAACCGATGGTTTAGCCACTTTCTCATATCTTGAATGAACATTTTCATCAAACCAATGCCATAGTAATTTATCCATCCAACCGTAACTTGATTAATTTCTTTAACGATATCCTCAAATTTACCAGTACGATTTCGTCTAGTTTTATATTTTAGTTTATCTCTGAATTTTTTCTTCGCGGAGTGGTGTGGTCTACATCCTGTACTTTTAGATGTACTGTGGATACAGAAACCTAAAAATTTTAGTTTGGTCGGAGACCCCACCTTACTTTTAGTTTTATTAACTGTCAGCTTCAGTTCCTTCTCCAAAAACTTTGTAATGCTATCAAGGACACGTTCACCAGCTCGTTTACTTTTAACGTAGATGCAAAAATCATCCGCAAAGCGAACGAATTTATGTCCTCTTTCCTCCAGTTCTATATCTAACTGATTTAAATAAACATTACTAAGAATTGGTGAAAGTACACCGCCTTGAGGCGCACCGAATTCAGTTGGTTTGGTAAAGCCATTCTCTAATATTCCGCTTTTAAGAAATTTCCAAATTAGCTTTAATATAATTTTATCTTTAATGAATTCCTTGAGGTATTCCATTAGCTTTTGATGGTTAATGGTGTCAAAGTAACTTTTGAGATCACAATCCACTACCACTTTATAGCCTTGTTCATAGTATTTGATAGATTTCTTTATGGCTTGGGGTTGGTTTCTATTTGGTCGAAAACCAAAACTTGAATCGGAAAATTTCGGGTCTATTATTCCACCTATTACTTGATATATTGCTTGTTGGACCATACGGTCTCTAACACATGGAATGCCTAATTTTCGTTTTGTACCATCCGCCTTCGGGATTTCAACCCGTTTGACTGGAAGAGGCTTATATGAGCCATCTTTCAGTTTTCTCTTAAGATGGGGTAGGTATTTACTGACATGACCAAAAAGTTCATCTACTGTCATTCCATCTATTCCAGGCGCACCTTTGTTGGCTTTAACCTTCTTACATGCTCTGAAAAGATTATTACTATCAATTACTTTATCAATTAAATCGATACCATCTTGTTGACCTACTTCTTTAACGGCAGGACTACACACTCTTGCATACTCTTCAGTTTCCAACTTATCCCTTTGCAAACAGCCATCTTGCGATGTTTTCTGCGGTCTTTGCACTGCCATCACCTCCGTAATTCTTCAAGATTGCTATTGTTCAGTCCTTCATTTCAGAGAAACTACTATGACCTCTGCTGACTTCTTACAATTCAGCTTGCCATCACTGGTAAGCTTGTTCCTGTGAGATATTCCATCTCTCTTGTCGGGAACCCTTGTAAGACCTCCCCGGGTAAGAGCTACAACCTTCCTCCCATGTAACTGCTATATTTACTGTATGGAACTCGTGCAGTATTGGGCTTCGTTTTGTTTAGCAAACTCGTCCATTCCAATTCAGCCTTATATATAGTTTCTGTCCGTCAGTTCGGGATTTTGCCTCCGGCTTCCTTCAGATTCCACCTCACGGTGGACACCCTTGCCATCAGCTAACAGTTCCTACTGCCAAGCCTGTAGTGGACTTTCACCACCAAGTTGTAGCCCATGCCGGGCACACTAAAAAAAAAAACACCACTGAAATTCAGCGGTGCTTTGTGCGAAGCGACGTCCTACTCTCACAGGGGGAAGCCCCCAACTACCATCGGCGCTAAAGAGCTTAACTTCCGTGTTCGGTATGGGAACGGGTGTGACCTCTTTGCCATCATCACTTCACTATTTAGTTGAAAGAAGTTTATTCTTTCAAAACTGGATAAAGACATTGAATACGTTCAAGTTAATTTTGGTTAAGTCCTCGATCGATTAGTATTCGTCAGCTCCATGTGTCACCACACTTCCACCTCGAACCTATCTACCTCATCGTCTTTGAGGGATCTTACTTCTAATGAATGGGAAATCTCATCTTGAGGGGGGCTTCATGCTTAGATGCTTTCAGCACTTATCCCGTCCACACATAGCTACCCAGCGATGCCTTTGGCAAGACAACTGGTACACCAGCGGTGTGTCCATCCCGGTCCTCTCGTACTAAGGACAGCTCCTCTCAAATTTCCTACGCCCACGACGGATAGGGACCGAACTGTCTCACGACGTTCTGAACCCAGCTCGCGTACCGCTTTAATGGGCGAACAGCCCAACCCTTGGGACCGACTACAGCCCCAGGATGCGATGAGCCGACATCGAGGTGCCAAACCTCCCCGTCGATGTGGACTCTTGGGGGAGATAAGCCTGTTATCCCCGGGGTAGCTTTTATCCGTTGAGCGATGGCCCTTCCATGCGGAACCACCGGATCACTAAGCCCGTCTTTCGACCCTGCTCGACTTGTAGGTCTCGCAGTCAAGCTCCCTTGTGCCTTTACACTCTACGAATGTTTTCCAACCATTCGGAGGGACCCTTTGGGCGCCTCCGTTCCTGTTTAGGAGGCCACCGCCCCAGTCAAACTGGCCACCTGACACTGTCTCCTACCCCGATGAGGGGTACGGGTTAGAATTTCAATACAACCAGGGTAGTATCCCACCGACGCCTCCATAGAAGCTGGCGCTCCTATTTCTCAGGCTCCTCCCTATCCTGTACAAGTTGTACCAAAATTCAATATCAAGCTACAGTAAAGCTCCACGGGGTCTTTCCGTCCTGTCGCGGGTAACCTGCATCTTCACAGGTACTATAATTTCACCGAGTCTCTCGTTGAGACAGTGCCCAGATCGTTACGCCTTTCGTGCGGGTCGGAACTTACCCGACAAGGAATTTCGCTACCTTAGGACCGTTATAGTTACGGCCGCCGTTTACTGGGGCTTCAATTCAGAGCTTCGCGTAAGCTAACCCCTCCTCTTAACCTTCCAGCACCGGGCAGGCGTCAGCCCCTATACTTCACCTTACGGTTTTGCAGAGACCTGTGTTTTTGCTAAACAGTCGCCTGGGCCTATTCACTGCGGCTCTCTCTCGAGAGCACCCCTTCTCCCGAAGTTACGGGGTCATTTTGCCGAGTTCCTTAACGAGAGTTCTCTCGCACACCTTAGGATTCTCTCCTCGACTACCTGTGTCGGTTTGCGGTACGGGCACCTCCCGCCTCGCTAGAGGCTTTTCTTGGCAGTGTGAAATCAGGAACTTCGCTCTAAAAGAGCTCCCCATCACAGCTCAACGTTACAGGAAGCGGATTTGCCTACTTCCACGCCTTACTGCTTGGGCGCGTTCAACCAACGACGCGCTTTCCCTATCCTACTGCGTCCCCCCATTACTCAAACGGCGGGGAGGTGGTACAGGAATATCAACCTGTTGTCCATCGTCTACGCCTATCGGCCTCGACTTAGGTCCCGACTAACCCTGAGCGGACGAGCCTTCCTCAGGAAACCTTAGTCATACGGTGGATGGGATTCTCACCCATCTTTCGCTACTCATACCGGCATTCTCACTTCTAAGCGCTCCACCAGTCCTTCCGGTCTGACTTCAACGCACTTAGAACGCTCTCCTACCACGGACATCAAAGATGTCCATCCACAGCTTCGGTGAATCGTTTAGCCCCGATACATTTTCGGCGCAGCGTCACTCGACCAGTGAGCTATTACGCACTCTTTAAATGATGGCTGCTTCTAAGCCAACATCCTGGTTGTCTAAGCAACGCCACATCCTTTTCCACTTAACGATTACTTTGGGACCTTAGCTGGTGGTCTGGGCTGTTTCCCTTTTGACTACGGATCTTATCACTCGCAGTCTGACTCCCGTGTATAAATATCTGGCATTCGGAGTTTGTCTGAATTCGGTAAAGCGAGATGCCCCCCTAGTCCAAACAGTGCTCTACCTCCAGTATTCTCTATCACGAGGCTAGCCCTAAAGCTATTTCGGAGAGAACCAGCTATCTCCAAGTTCGATTGGAATTTCTCCGCTACCCACACCTCATCCCCGCACTTTTCAACGTGCGTGGGTTCGGGCCTCCAGTAAGTGTTACCTCACCTTCACCCTGGACATGGGTAGATCACCTGGTTTCGGGTCTACGACCACGTACTCATTCGCCCTATTCAGACTCGCTTTCGCTGCGGCTCCGTCTTCTCAACTTAACCTTGCACGTAATCGTAACTCGCCGGTTCATTCTACAAAAGGCACGCTATCACCCATTAACGGGCTCTAACTACTTGTAGGCACACGGTTTCAGGTTCTCTTTCACTCCCCTCCCGGGGTGCTTTTCACCTTTCCCTCACGGTACTGGTTCACTATCGGTCACTAGGTAGTATTTAGCCTTGGGAGATGGTCCTCCCGGATTCCGACGGAATTTCACGTGTTCCGCCGTACTCAGGATACACTCCGGAGAGAATGAACTTTTGACTACAGGGCTGTTACCTCTTATAGCGGACCTTTCCATGTCGCTTCGTCTAATTCATTCTTTTGTAACTCCAAAGGAGTGTCCTACAACCCCAAGAGGCAAGCCTCTTGGTTTGGGCTCTTCCCGTTTCGCTCGCCGCTACTCAGGGAATCGAATTTTCTTTCTCTTCCTCCAGGTACTTAGATGTTTCAGTTCCCTGGGTCTGTCTTCAACACGCTATGAATTCACGTGAAGATACTATGCCATTACGCATAGTGGGTTCCCCCATTCGGAAATCCCCGGATCAAAGCTTACTTACAGCTCCCCGAGGCATATCGGTGTTAGTGCCGTCCTTCATCGACTCCTAGTGCCAAGGCATTCACCGTGCGCCCTTAATAACTTAACCTAAAAGTTATTACTTCTCATAAAGAGAAGATTTAGACTTACAATAAAATTCTTGAACTAAAAATATGTTTCAATGTCGTTTTATCCAGTTTTCAAAGAACAAAGCAGCTGACTTCAATCACTTCGTGATTTACATCAGTGAGTTTGCTTCGTGCAGCTTTGCGACGAGTAATGTTTTAGACATCCTCGAATTCGCTACCCGCAGGAGCAAGATTTGAAGTTTTCATGTTATCTAACTTTTAGAAAGTTAGTTTCATCATGAACCTTCAAAACTGAACACAAAACGTTAATGTTTCAAGCCCAAGGCTTGAATTCCGTTAAAATTCCTTAGAAAGGAGGTGATCCAGCCGCACCTTCCGATACGGCTACCTTGTTACGACTTCACCCCAATCATCTGTCCCACCTTCGGCGGCTGGCTCCATAAGGTTACCTCACCGACTTCGGGTGTTACAAACTCTCGTGGTGTGACGGGCGGTGTGTACAAGGCCCGGGAACGTATTCACCGCGGCATGCTGATCCGCGATTACTAGCGATTCCGGCTTCATGTAGGCGAGTTGCAGCCTACAATCCGAACTGAGAACGGTTTTATCGGATTAGCTCCCTCTCGCGAGTTGGCAACCGTTTGTACCGTCCATTGTAGCACGTGTGTAGCCCAGGTCATAAGGGGCATGATGATTTGACGTCATCCCCACCTTCCTCCGGTTTGTCACCGGCAGTCTCCTTAGAGTGCCCAACTAAATGATGGCAACTAAGAACAAGGGTTGCGCTCGTTGCGGGACTTAACCCAACATCTCACGACACGAGCTGACGACAACCATGCACCACCTGTCACCGCTGTCCCCGAAGGGAAAGCTATGTCTCCATAGCGGTCAGCGGGA